>PJET01000060.1 GCA_002825515.1 Candidatus Thorarchaeota archaeon MP11T_1
GGAACTTAAACCGTTCATTTGTTTCTTCAGCAGAACCCATCCCAGCAAATTGCCGCATAGTCCAAAGCCTGCCACGATACATTGTAGGTTGAACACCACGTGTATATGGATACTCACTTGGGAACCCCAAGTCTTTCAAATAATCAAACTCAGGGAGATCAACGGGGGTGTAGAGATCCTTCACAGGTTTGCTAGAAGTTGTCACAAACTCCTTCCTGCGATCGGGATGTGTTGATTGGTGCGGAACAATGGTGTTCTTTTCCCAATTCTTTTTGGCTGCAGCAATTTTCTTGGATGCGTTTTCAACCATCAAGGACTCCTCCAAATCAAGACACAAGTGTCCCAAAAAAATTCAGAATATTAACTGTTCGATTTACGATTGTGTTCAATACTCAAACCCTTTTCGAGCCGGAACCTTGTTGCCTTTGTAGTAGTGTTTTATCTCTTTCATTTCAGTCACAAGATCAGCAGCATCTAGAATCTCTTGCCGAGCGTAACGACCAGTCATTATTAGTTCCATTTCTTCTGGTTTCATCTTTATCAATTCAAGTTGATCACTGAGAGAGATAAGATTCCATTCAACAGCAACATTGATTTCATCTAGAATCAAAATATCATATTTCTTGTTTTGGATTGCTTCTTTTGCTAGCCGAAGGCCATCCTGTGCCATTTCAATATCAATAGGGTCAGGATTTTGTTTGTCAACAAAGGTTTCTCGACCCACAGGGATTATTGTGAAGTTTGTTATGAGCTCAGTACTCCTGAATTCTCCATAATTAATATCCTGATTTCCATTTCTTACAGCAATCTTGGCTTTCATGAATGAAATCATCAGGACCTTGAGTCCATGTCCTGCTGCTCGGAGTCCAGCCCCTAATGCACATGTGGTCTTTCCCTTTCCATTTCCAGTATATATCTGAACAAGCCCTGAAGCCATCTTCATTCAACCTGAGTTTTGTAAACGCATGGCAATTTCAGCTACCCGTTGTCCAAGGAGGACACTACCCTTCACTGCCAAGGCATCATCTTTTGCAGATCTCCACGATCCATCATCTGTTTGAAGACTCCCCGACCCAAATGTGCCATGTTTGACGGGACTTCCAACACTCCCAACTACAATCATTCCTTGACCAAGCGCATAGCGATTAAGAACATCAATTACATGTTCCTGACCTCCATACCTAAGGCCAGCATAAGTGATTGCACCAAAGACTTTGTCTTTCAATTGATGGTCGTTCATCTTCATGGCACGTGACCTGTCAATGAAGTCTTTGAGAACTCCGGGGACTGATGTGAAATATGATGGAGCAGCGATAATAATAGCATCAGCCTCGATAAGCCTTTTCTCAAGTTCTGGCATATCATCTTTCGCGCTCTGAGGACATGGCTTCTTCCGAACACAAGAATCACAGCCAGTGCAATGGAGAATGTTGTAATCAATGATATTAAGCAGAATAGTCTGACCACCCGAAATAGCTTCGAGTGCAGTTTCTAGCAAAAATCGCGTATTTGACCCTTCGTTTTTAGGAGAACCACAAATACCAATAATTAGCATATGAAGACCTCAATCTAGTCCGACGCACACGTGTGATACTTGTGTCTTTCGTCATATCATGGGTCATATGGATTTGGTTGATTTCTTATTCTGGCTTTGCATTCTTCAGCCTTGGATCTATAAGTTTCAGCTTTTTCAGGGGCATCCAGTTTCAAATAAACAGAGGTTAAAAGATCGCATGCTGAGGCACATCCAAAATAGTCACCAGCATCCACTAAGGTTGCATAAGCATCCTCCAGAACTCGAGCCGCATGCTCATACAGGCTCTTTCCATTCAATACATGACCTCTTACAAGCAGAGTTAACCCTACAACATTTTGCATCTCTCTGTCCTTTGGATATTCCTCAGCAAGAAGAAGGAGCCGTACCCATTGCCGCTCAGCGTTGGTAATATCTCCAGCGTTGAGGAAACCATTTCCCAAGGATAATAGTGCTCTAGCAATCTGTACTGCACTTCCAGAGGTTTCTGCAAGTGTCAAGGCCTCAGTAGCTCGATCAATACTCCATTGATGATCTCCAAGTCCGACATAGGCATGATCAATCCTTAGAAGACATTGTGAGAGAGCTCTCCTTCTATGCTTCTCCAATATGGGATCAAGATTTGAAAGTCCTTCCAAAATGATTTTTGCCTCAGAACATAAAGTGAGCTCACTCTTGAAGTCCTGATCATAGGTGCCTCTCCAAATAGCTTGATTTATCAATTCCTCAGCATCAAAAATTGCTCTCTCAGGACTAACCAAAGACTAACACTCCCAATTGATGAATACATGAGTTCCAAATAAAACTGCTACGACATCTTCTCATTTAGCGCGTGAGCGATATCACCAGCAGTACTCACAGCATGCAAGTTGCTCTCACCGGGTTGAGATGCAACTACAACCGTGAGAGAATTGACGTTGAACATCTGAAGAGTATGATCTCCAGATTTGATTGCAGATGGAACAATATCCATAACCGGTTTAATCACACCTTGGGAAATCTCCACTTGGATTCTGAACAGATAGAGATCGGGTACAGTTCCACTAATCATCTCACCCTCGGAGTCAAAAATGCCAACAAATGCAATCTCTGGTTGTTTCAAAGCTTTATTTACAAGCCCATCAATTGTTTTCAGGATTTTCCTCGATGGACGCGTAAAGTCAAGCGCCAGATAGTTGTCTATGAGGGAGTTTACATCAACAATTTCACTCATGCTACCACTCCATGATTCTATTAAATCTCCAAACTTGTAAGCTAACGCACGACCGAGAGATGACATTATGTTCTTCAGTTTTGACATGGATTCATCAGTTGATGCTAATGATACCAGAGCAAAGGAATGAAAAAAAGAATATACCCAGATGGAATCATTAAACTCGAGCGTGTATACTCTTTCATAGGACATGCTTGAACTGGAATGCATCATAACTACAGAGTTTCGAACATACGATGGTAGAGTGCCAAGATTAATGCATACATCATCTTCAAATGAACGTCCGTAAATAGGGTCCCCATCTTTTTTGATAATGTATATGTAACGAATCATAGCGGCTCCGACTCAGTGGCTCAGAACATGTTTACCAAGTCATAAGGCTTGCTAGTTCTTATGAAATGCCGAGAAATTAGCCGGGGTCACTACATTCTTATCTTTATTCGCGCAGGCCTGTTAGAGGACTACGGGATGTCGGAAGAACCGATTAAGAAGAAACGAAAGAAGAGAGAACTTCAGAAGCGGACTCGTTATGACATCTATGCAGAGTTGCTTCGAGTGATTTACATCTGGGGATTTTGTCCTTTGACCCGGGCAGCTCGTTCCACAAACATGCCTGTGGACAGAGCTAAGGAATCAATCTCCGAATTATTAGAAAGAGGGTTGCTCGAAGAAGAAGACGATGATGGTATGAATGTCTTCAAAGTTACAGTCAGAGGGCATCAATATTTAGAGCTTTACAAGCGTCTAGCAGGACTTGTTGGAATACCAATCCCAGAGCCCATCATAGGGATGTGAGTACTCAACAAGGAGGCACCTAAGATAGTCACAATTTGTGACCCTAATTTGTGGCCGTGCTTTATATACTAAAAATGAGCGAATAAATTAGAAATAAACAAGGTGAGGCCAAGATGGCTGAAAAATTATCATTCAAAAATGAAGACACAGTTGAACTCGGTAAGGTTGAAGGTGATGTTGAGATTCGAAACTGCAGGACACTCAGACCTTCAGAGGGAGATACGATTACGATTTCTGGGACTCTCTTAATTGTTGATGAAATTGATATTGAAGGCGCATTGCAATGTGGCAGACTCGAGTCAAAAAGCAGAGACCAAATCACCGTACATGGAAATCTCACAGTTGACAAGACTGCAAGTGTTCCAAGAGGAGGGCTTACTGTATCTGGAGACGTAAAGGCACGGGATATTGAAGTAGGCTCGACATTGAGGATTGATGGAAATCTTGAATGTGTAGCTGCGAAAGCAGGTGCGACAATCAAAGTCACTGGTGATGCGAAAGCACAGAGACTCACTGGAGGTGCATCTGTCAAAATAGAGGGCAATGTTGATGTTGAGAGGATCTCGGGTGGTGGTTCTGTAGGTATCTATGGAAAAATCCAAGCTGAGGAATTTGATGCAGGCGGCTCTGGTAAAGCTGTAAAAGGATACATCAAGAAGGTTTCGGTGGGAGGAAGCTTCAAGGCTGAAGAAGCAATTGAGATTGAGGATCTTGATGTTGGTGGAGCTGCAAGAGTAGGTCCTGGGTCTAAGATTTCCAATATTGACATAGGTGGGACCTTCAAAGCAGCAGGTGAATTGACTTTTGATGAAATCAATGTAGGGGGAACAGTGAAGATTGCAGGTGATGCATCTGGTCGCTTAATCGATGTTGGTGGAACAGTGAAGACTGAAGGAAATCTAGAAGTATCAGAAGGTCTCAATGTAGGGGGAACCGCCTCGATAGGTGGAAACCTGAAGAGTGATGGAAAGATCAAAGTCGGAGGCACGGTTAGAGCTGAAGGTCGAATTGATACTTTTAGGATAATAGTAGGTGGCGAAATTCGTGCGGAGTACATTAAAGCCACTGATGGTTTCAGAATTGGCAAGAGGGCAGAAGTAAGAGGTTTCGTTGAGTCAAATGAGATTCTTATCCGTGAACGTGCAAGAACTGAATCACTCTATGGAACAGACATTAGAATTGAGGAACGTGCACGTGTTGGTAGTCTTTTCGGAAAGACCATCTATATAGAGAGAGATGCATATGTAGAAGGAGAAGTTCTCTATACAGAGAGCTTGGAAGCAGAAGATGGTGTAACATTCAGAGAGGAACCAAGAAAGGTCGATCAGCTACCACCCCCTGAGCAAGTGAGTGGATAATCTGCAAAAACCTTCACCAATGTGTTCTCAAAGAGAGGGGCTATTTATTCAGCCTCTCTCAATCACCGTTTTCTCAAAATGAATATTCTGCGACCGGAATTCAGAGTGAAAGGGTTCTTTTGAAAATCACCAAATTCATTCTCATTATTCAAGCCAGACATTCGAAGAAGAAGGTCTGCCTCTCGATTGAAGATAAGAGCAGCTCCTGAAACCACATTAATCGTATCAATAACATTCCCATTTACATTCTGAATGGTATAATTGAGCTCTACACGCATGATCTGTCTTGTAAAATTGGATTTGATTTCTCCAGACCTTTTCACTATGCGACCATCCGAGAGCCTTGCAGGAGGGTCTTCAAATTTGGCTTGTTCATATTGATGTGCTCCAGGATAAATGTCAAGGATGAATATACCCTCATCAGTGAGATGATTCCTTATACAATTGAGAGCTGAGAGTTGATCTTCACTTGTAAGTAAATGACCAAACGAGTTTGGAACTATGATAAGAGAGAACTTCTGGTCCAGGGAGAAGTTCTTCATAGACCCTTCTATTATTTGAATCCTAGCGGCTATATCAGGAGTCGAGTTTTCTAATCTCTTTTTTGCAACTGAAAGCATCGATTTAGATCTCTCTAGTGCTACTACCTCAAATCCTTCTTGAGCAAGTGCAAAGGTAACCCTACCGGTGCCTGCTCCTAAATCAAGTATTGGTGAACCAGTCATCCTAGCATACTCGATAAAGAACGGTATATCTGAGTTGTCTGCGAATAAATCATAAAACTCACCTACTCCTTCATATCCTGACTCTAGGTCTTCGAATGGATTCTCAGCAGACATACTGCCACCAGCCATTAGGCGGGTACAGATGTTGAATCAACTGTAATCTTCTGTTCCAAATGTGAACGGTACCTCTCAGGAACAGGATAGTTATAGAAGGAATGTGAATACCAGTCATTCATAAGACCTTCAAGCTCTTTGTTAATACGTTCCCACAGTGCTTCGTTCAGGTTTGGATGAAGAGACCAGACTTTCCTATCTTCAGTCCCCTTTACCACTCCCTTCTTTGATACTTGTTGTCCTCGAAGGAACGTCAGGTAGGAGCTCGAGAAGGTCTTTATGATGCGTTCGGGATCCTTGGCAAGATCAACCTTTGTCGGATCAACATCATAGACGGAAATATCGGCATCAGCACCCACACCGAGATGACCTTTCG
Source organism: Candidatus Thorarchaeota archaeon MP11T_1 (assembly GCA_002825515.1). Next base: position 6,116 of record PJET01000060.1, read on the forward strand.
CAGAATCGATACCCAAGATTTTTGCAGGAGCTGCTCTTGTAGAGATTGCTATCTCATAGAGACTCCACTCCCGGTCAATTGTAGGTAGAACTGTTCGCTCATGTGCAAATTTATGCATGTCCTGTAGCCAAATGTCACGTTGCTTCTTACTCATTAACCAAGAAATGACAAGAGGATATTTTGTGAATGGTCCTGCATTTGGATGGTCAGTACTCATTATACAACGCCAAACATCATCAACACTGAGTGCGAACTCTAGTGGAATTGCCCACTGAACAGAGTTGCCTGCTGCCTTGGGGGAATATGTATAGGGTACAATTCCAGCACCACCTGGGAGTTCTACATCAACTGCTATGTTAACCCACTTGCCTCCTGTGAGCTGGTAGAGATAGAACTCAAATGGTCCGTCTCCCGTCATTGTTGTAGCTGGACCGAATGTGATTTGTCCCATGTCTGCAGTGAAGTGCTTGTTCTTGTTGAAATACTTAGCAAACTCAAGACCACCAGATTGAATATCTTTCCATTCACTACTATTCTCTTCAACACTGCTCAGAGTTTCAAAAGACATGTGTGTGAGATGAGCAACGTGTTTTCTCCCACCATGACCTTTGATATCGCGAATAGAATCAAGCTGCTGAATTGTAGTTTGAAGGTTTCCAACACGGCCTAGATTATTTGGGTGAAAGTGCATCATATGAGGAAGACCTAATGATTCAACTGCCTGACATAGACCTCTTGTGATATCGCGTGGAGTGATATCCCATCCAGGAACCTCACCTTCTGGGTCTCTCAAATCAACTCCATGAGCCCAAGCATAAGTTCCTCCAGGGTTAACGACTTTGCACCCAAGACCACCCACTTTCTGAATGACCCACGCAATATAAGCTGCAAGCCCACTAAGGTCTCCTTCACGCACATAGTGGAATGTAATCATACTGTTACAGAATAAGGGGAGAAGTCCTGAGTCTAGATTATGCAAATCCTCCATCTCCTCCCATGACCCAAGAGCTTTGAGCGCTGGTAGTGCGGGTTCAATGACTGTCGTATAACCCATAGCTGAATATCGATACCCGATAACATATGAGTTGGGCATTGTATAACCTACACCACCACGGGTATACTTAGTCTTTGGAACTGGGTCTTTTCGATGATCTTCAGGACATATCGACCTGCCAACACCCACTTTACTCCCGACAATATGAGAGTGCATATCTACTCCTCCAGCCATCACTAGACGACCCTTGAGGTCTATTTTTTTGGCAGTCCCTTCCACACGTTCGACAATCTTACCATCTGATATACAGATGTCCTTGATTTCTCCATCTATGTCATTCATTGGGTCATAGACCCGACCATTGGTGAGAATCGTCTGCTTACTCATTTCTTCAGCCTCCTTACTTCATCATATATCATTCTCAAGACATCTCTGTCGGGAAGAATACCCTTCGGTGGGTCTACCACCTTCTTGAGATATAATGGGAGGCCATCCATCCTCGTGGCAGCCCCATCACTCTCGATACCAGCAATTGCAGTTTGAATATTGACTTTAGCAAGGAGTGAGGTCATATTTCGTTTGGGATCAATATTGATGACTGGAATATTTGCTAGATTTTTGACAGCTTCCTTTGGAAAGTGAGCGGCTGGGTCAGCAGCGATGTTGAGGAGAGCATCGGCTTCACCTCTTACAAGCATATCAACTGCTGTGAACTCACCTGGTTGGTACCGTGGATATCCACGGGAATAATCTACTGCATAAGGATAACCTGTCTGCCATGTTGATGTTTTGTTTGCTCCTGCTACATTGTAATGCCCTCTCATAGGCAACATACTCCACTTCGTAAAGTGGTTCATGTCTTGAATCAGCCTTATAGCTGCATCGATATTCCTGTGGCGTCCTTTCGACTGCGTCAGACCAAGACCGAAGAATAGGACACCATACTTTGCATTCTTCATAGCCCCAATAATTTCAGTGAGCTGACTAATTGGAAGTCCCCCGACTTCATCCACTTCTAGAATCTTTCCTCGTGCAATTGCACGGAGAGCTGATATGACTTCTAGGTCAGAGCCAGGGTTAATCTTCACGAACTTATCAGCAACACCAGCACTGATAGTCTTTCGAACATCGACAACCCAGATCTGACGGTCTTTCTTTCCATCTTTTATGTAGAGGCCATCTGCTCTAGTATATCGACTCATGTGTCGGGGATGGGCAAACTGTGGGTTGGACCCCCAATAAATAATGAGATCAGCCCTGTGACGTGTTTCAGCAAGAGCTGCGATTGGCTCACCAGACTCCTGTCCACCCAGAATCGTCGGACCATGACAAACAGATGAAGTATTGTCAACAACGCCTCCAGCCTCCTCAGCAATCTTGTAGGCTTCTCTATGGGCATCATTTTCAGTTGAACTCAAGCCGTATACTAGCAAGCGCTTAGAATTGACAATTATCTCAGCTGCTTGCCTAACAAGCTCTCCCAAACTAGCATTCATCTCTAAGCGATCATCAAGATGGTTCAGAAATTTCGCTTGACTGATTGAACAGCCATTCTTATTTTCTGTGATTTTGTTCCCTTCAATATTAAGAGCAATATCATCACAGAGGCAACCACAGAAAGGACACACAATGTTCTCTCTCATGTCTGAATCCTCAGTCATTATGCGCCCTCCACCATTTTCTTCAAGAGGTCTTTTACCTCAAGCACCGATTCACCTTTTGCTGCAAAGAGTTTCGCAGACACTCCTTTGAAATCTGGCATTCCAGTACCTTCAGTATCAGATCCTATGACTGCATTTGCATAAGGACCACAAGGTATGAACACAATGCCTGGCTCAGCTCTACGGTCCAATTTGCTTTCTACAACAACACTGCCATGCAATGTTTCTACAAGAACAGGATCACCTTCTTCCAAACCTAAGGCTTCCAGAGTTACTTTGTCCATCTCACAAAATGATACTTCTTTGTGATACTCTGGACCAAGTTTGCCAATCTCCATAGCGCGGCCTTGTTTCAGGGTTCTACCTGAAGTTAATATTGCTTCGACTCCCACTCGACTCATACAAGACATCTCCGGAAATCTACAAATTCACAATTCAAACCGCAATAAGAATTCTTGGGGAAACCTTATTCTATAGTAAAAAACGTGAAGTAGGGACGGGGAGAAGTTCCAATCCATTAGGATTGTCTTCCATAGCGCAACTATTCTTTTTTGCTCCACATCCCTACAAATCTCAGGTGTACAAACACAATATTTACGTTAATGTGTGCTCAGATACACCATGAAATAAGGGAGCTTTTAGAAATTCATACTCCGTAAAGCCGCTCAACATCTTGTCTGACCAATACATCTGCCACTTCGAAGCCTTTATCAGACAAGGTTCGCGGAAAGCGCCCAGAGTGCTCTCAGTCAAGACAAGGTTGCTGATTGATACTATGACAGTTGATAAGAAGACGCTAAAGGAGCTCTATACAAGAACACTGAAAGTCCGTAGATTTGAAGAAAAAGTGTGGGATCTCTTTGGTGAAAATATTGTGCCAGGTACTTTACACCTTTACTTGGGTCAAGAAGCTGTGGCTGCAGGTGTGACCACAGCCCTCAAAGAAACAGATTGGATACAAAGTACACACAGGGGACATGGTCATGTCGTAGCAAAAGGAGCAGACATGAATGCAGCACTCGCAGAGTTACTTGGAAAAGAAAGTGGGTCTTGTAAGGGAAAGGGTGGATCGATGCATATCACACAATTTGATGTTGGAGTGCTTGGTGCCACAGGAGTCGTTGCTTCGGGTCTTCCTATTGCTGTCGGAGCTGCCTTGTCATGCCAGATGAGAGGTACTAATGATGTGGTTGCTTGTTTCTTTGGAGATGGTGCATCAAATAATGGTACATTTGGCGAATCTCTCAATATGTCAGCAATTTGGAAACTCCCCTTGATTTGGGTTGTGGAGAACAATCTCTATGCCATGGGGACACCTATCAAAATGATGTGCCCAAGTGCAACTATTGCACAAAGAGCTGAGGGCTATTGTATCCCAAATGTTGTAGTAGATGGTAATAATGCACTTGCTGTTTATGAAGCGACTGTTGAAGCAGTAAAACGTGCAAGAGAGAGTGGAGGACCCACGCTTATTGAGTGTCAGACATATAGAATGAAGGGACACTCACGATTCGATGCTGCCAAGTATAGACCAGAGGATGAGGCAAAGCACTGGCTTAGCGAGGAGCGAGATGCAGTCCGAATTATTCTAGAGCTTGCTCTCGAACGAGGAGCATTGACTGAGAAGGAAGCTGAAAAGATTGAAGCTAAGATTTCCAAGGATGTTGAAAAAGCAGCTGAGTTTGCGAAAAAGTCTGATTATCCCAAACCAGAAGAAACCTTAGATGACGTCTTCGCGGAGGTGCTCTAAATGCCAGAGATAACATATAGAGACGCTCTAAAGGCAGGACTCCGTGAAGAGATGCTCCGTGATGAACGTGTGTTCATTATGGGTGAAGATGTAGGTCTCAACTGGGGAGGGGCTTTCAAGGTTACCAAGGGACTAGCAGAAGAGTTTGGCGAGCACAGAGTGAGAGATACACCAATCTCTGAGAACACAATCGCTGGTGCTGCAGTGGGTGCTGCTATTACTGGTTTGATTCCTGTTGCAGAAATCATGTTTGGAGATCTCATAACCCTCGCCATGGATCAAGTTTGCAATCAAGCAGCAAAAATGAGATACATGTTTGGGGGACAAACATCAGTGCCGCTTGTGCTTCGTAGCGTTTTTGGTGGAGGTAAGAACATTGCGTCCCATCACTCACAAAGCCTTGAATCTTGGTTCATGCATACACCTGGACTTAAGATTGCAGTCCCAGCCTTTGCATAT
>PJET01000156.1 GCA_002825515.1 Candidatus Thorarchaeota archaeon MP11T_1
GCAAGTTAGCTAGAATCCATCTGTGGGGTCTTAGGATAATGAAGCTTTCAAAAGAGAACGCATTTGATATGCTTACTGGAGTAGGAATACTTGGAACTGGCGGTGGCGGAGATCCTGTTTCCTTTGGGAAACCAATGGTAGAATGGGACTATAACAAAGGAAGAGTCTATGAAATAACCCCTCCTGACGACATCAAGGATGACGCCTTTATTGTTTGTGGAGGCTATATGGGCTCAGTTCAAGTATTCAAATCGGTGGGTGATATGCTAGAAGCATGGGAAAGCAGGTATGAGCTCTACGAAGCTATGAAGATATCCGAGAGGATTATGGAAAAAAAGGTGGACCATCTTGTTCCCTTCGAGCTTGGTGGTACCAACACAACTGTGATGCTTTCCTTAGCTGCTAGAGCTGGAATTACGAGCGTTGATGGCGATGGTCTTGGAAGATCAGCACCTGAGACTCAGATGATTACTTTTGTGGGCTATGGGATTGAGCTATGTCCCATGCCAGTTGTTTCTAAGAATGGAAGCATAATCATCGTTGACAAGACAACTTCACCCGCACTTGCAGACGAGATTGGTAGATTTGCTGTAGTCAATGACGGTGGTGCTGGAGCAAACAACCATTACTATCAAACTGGAGAACAACTCAAGAAATCGGTTATTCCAAATAGTATCTCTAAGTCAATTGAACTTGGAGCTGCTGTCCGTGATGCTAATGAGAACAAGAAGGATCCAATTGATGCTTTTCTTGATATCATGAATGGTCAAGAGCTAACTAAGGGTAAAATTGAGGAAGTCCATGGTGAGGATCGTGCAGGACATTGGCATGTTCTGGTTCGTATTAAACCAGAGAATCTCAAAGGCCGCTTGGAGATTGTGGTAAAGAATGAGTACATGATGGCGACATGCGATGGTGACCCGGTGGTAATGTTCCCAGATTTAATTTGCCTACATGATCCAGACACAGGACATGGTATAATGAGTGCTGCTCTCAAGGAAGGAATGGATGTGGTAGTCACTGCTGTTCCAGCACATGAACGACTGCGATATGCTGGAAGTACTGAAATTGGGAAGAAAGCATTCTCTCCGGAGAGATATGGTCATCCTGAGCTCGAATACAAGCCAATGGAAGAGATAATAGGAAGGCTCCACTAGTTTCAAGAGCAAGCTATCAAGCTATTCTACGGATTTGCATTGGAGTCTGTATCAAATGACTAAACTAGCGCTCATTGGCGCAACAGGTATTGACTGGTGGAAAGATCCCAAGAAAAAATCCTTTATTGATCTTCACACTCCCTCCGGTAGCGAAATTGGAAATTTTACTCCTCGACATGGCACCTATAGTGTTGAGTCACTCACAGATGAAGCATACAATGCTCCCTTTATTCTTGAGCAGGTGGTACTCGCTAACAAAGAAGGTTATGATGTGATAGTCATTGATTGTGCATGTGATCCGGTCCTCGAGGCTGCACGCGAGATATCTAAGATTCCTGTTGTTGGTCCGCGAAATACTGCTCTCCATCTCGCTCTCACATTGGGAACACGTTTTGGAGTTGTTACAGTCCAAGGTGCATCATTGAAAAGGTGCATTGAACATGGTATTAGAAAAGAGAGCCTTGAGGCATTTTGTGCTGGAGTCAGCTATCTGAAGATGCCCGTTCTTGATATTGCGAAGAAACCAAAAGAAGCACAGAAAGAGATTCTTCATGAAAGTCGACAATTGATAAACAATCAAGGTGCTGATGTCATAGTTCTTGGTTGCACAGCACTATCCCATGAAGTTGATCTAAAGCCTATCATGGAGGAGTTGAAAATACCAATAATCGATCCATGGATTGTTGCAATTAAATCTGCATTCATGCTTGTTGAGTCTGGTTTGTCTCATAGCAAGATAGCATATCCTTTCCCACCAAAGAAAAAGATAAACGAGGCTCCATGTCTAAAAGGAGCCTTTGATGATATCCTGAAAGAGAAGTAGCTTAGTTTCTGTTACTTTCCCTTTTCAGAAGGAATACTATCATCGCAAGAACCACTATTGATAGTAATGTATACATCAAGTATGGGAGTGCTAACCCAATTTCCATAATCCATCCCCCCATGATAGGTCCTAGAAATAGTCCAACGCCTCCCATACTCTCTACCAGCCCTGCATGAGTTCCTTTCTCAATCTTTGTTGCTGATACGACTAGATAGAGTGCACCAAGATAGTTTAGACCAACGGCAATTCCAGATACTACCATGGCTACAGCAAATACCCAGATGTCAATGAAAAGGAATAACATTAAACCTGACAGAGCAGAAAGCAATGCTCCTAAAACAATTGCTTTTTTCATGAATTCTCCTGATAGTCTTGCAATAACGATGAAAGTCAAGGTTCGAGCCAGATTCCAAATTAAAAGGAGGTTCCCAAAGTCCTCAATTACGAATGGATATCCCAGATCTCCGAGTATCTCAATATACGATGGAAACAACCCCAAAACTACTGTCGATACAACACCCCACAACATCACTGAAAGATATGATGCGATGAATAATGGTGAAGTTTTACTTCTACTCTGATTATCTTCGCCTGTTTGAGATAATCTATTACTCTCGATTTCTGTGTTTGATTTTACTTTTCTTTTGTAACTTTTGAGAAATCCAGCAACAATCATCAATGCAAGAATTTCAACTCCAAGAACAACAAAAATCCCAGATGTGTCACCATAGACACCTGATAGGTATGCTATTACCATTGGAGGTAAAATCATGGACGCACTCCACGATGTTGAGAAATTACCTAATGTTGCTACTTCAGATTCTGTTTCGAGCTCACTCACCATTCCTTCTATGGTCGGTGAAACAAATCCAAACACAAACCCCTCAATAGCCCTAATTGCAATTAGCTGCCAAGGACTGACAAACGGTAGAAGGTATAGTAGAATTACAATGATATACCCACCTGTAGAGAGAAGGAGCGTCTTCTTTCTACCTATGTTATCCGATAAACGGCCACCTATTGCTGGTGAGAACATATAGACGAGACCAAAAATACCAAATGCTAATCCCGACTCAAGTGGAGTCCCACCCATTCTTGTCGAATACCATGATGCGAAGATCTCAGTCGTTCCTAGTGTAAAGACTGTAAGAAAAGTTGTTACATATCCTACAATTCTGTTTCTTTTTCTGATATCAGATGTTAAGTCCGGTGTTCCATCTACGTCTAGATAGAAAGACTCTGCTGGTTCGTGCATCTACTCATTTCCTTCTATTTCAGTTGGTGTGTAAACTCGGTTCCCAATATTTTTGCATTGTTTACAGGTTCAGTTCCAGGTACTGGGAACGCTACAATGGTGTTGGCACCTGCGTAGATCATTTGTCGAAGTCTCTTAATGCAAGAGTCTTTGTCACCTACCAGACAGAGTTCTTTCAACATACTGTCTGTGATAAGTTCTGACAACAAATCATCATCACCTTTCTCTGCTGCTTCCCTCATTGCTAGTGTGTCATTTGGTTTCACTCCTGCATGCGACATAAGTGGACCTCCTTCTTGGGAATGAGGAAGATAGAGTTTTGAGAAATCGCGAGCAATGTTAAGTGCAACATCAAGATCGTCATCGATTACCATTGGCATGTATGCGACCATCTCATAATCATCTAAAGACTTCCCAACCTTTTTGGCTCCTATAGCCACTTGGTCCCATGCGAATTTGACATATGCCGGAGTGCAAAAGATTGAAAGTATTACACCATCTCCTATTTCCCCTGAAAGCTGAAGACCTTGAGGTCCTTCAAAAGCCAAATAGATTGGTGCACTTTTTCGAACTGGCTTGAATACTAGTTTGATGTTCTTCGCTGAGAAAAATTGGTCTTCGTGATTAATATTGTCACCAGTCATAATTTTCCGTACTAGATTTACACACGCACGCGTTCTTGAAAGTGGTTTTTTATCGTAAATCCCCATCTGGTCCATCCAGAAAGGTACACCTGACCCTAATCCAAAAACTGTTCTCTTGTTTGACATCTCATCAAGAGTTGCAAACTCCATTGCGATTAATGCTGGATGTCGTGAGTATGGGTTTACTACTCCTAATCCTATTCTGATTTTCTCAGTAACCATGGCGGCAGCTGCCATGTATGGAATACCACCACGGAAGAAATAATCCTCTGCAAACCAAGCTGAACCTAGTCCTGATGATTCAGCGACCCTTGCCAATTCAACTGCATCACTGACAGGAAATACTCCAGTCATCGCAACACCTAGTTCTCTGAAACCTTTCACAACTTTCACTTCCTTTCAAAATAAATGGGGAGAGGGGTTAAAACCCCTCAGTTAGGGAAGTTTCCCAAGTTCTTCTAAATAGTCCGCCACAAACTTCAGGTCAAGCATCTCGAGAGTTTCGCGAGTTGGCCAGCTTGTCTTCTTATCCCATCCATGAAGCTCATAGTAACGATCAAGCATTCCATCCATTTCCTCTTGCGAGTTCTTTTCACCCTTCAGCGGTCCGGATGCTGCACCTTCATTCATAAGCCGCCATGGAAGATTATCATGTTCTCGTGTAGCACCTCTGGTGACATTGAATGCCTTCTCGATTGTGCAAACACGTCGACCTGTCAGCATCATTTCTTCTTCTGTCATCTCGATTCCTGTAGCGGCTGCATAGAGTCGTGCCATGTTATCTGGATTTACGCCGAACGCAGCTGTGGATGTGAAGACACAGAAGCCTAATGCTTCGGTTATTTCGTAGCAATCTTCATGCCATCTAACAATCTCTGCTCGATATTCTGTAAAGTGGGGTGATGCCCACTTCTTATCTCCAGTGACCTTTTCAATGACATCTATCGCTTCAGGACTTGCACCAAATTCCGCAAAGGTTTCAGTCATGAGATGGTCATTGCCTCTTGGATTCACTGCGAAAGCAAGGGCATACGCCTTGGCTGATCTGGTTTCCACATTGGACTGTTCAAGTCCTTTTGCATTCATGATTGCCCATTTGTAAGAATCTTTACCCACCTTCTTTGTGGCGATTTTCAGGCCATCACCAAGAAGATTACCTAGGTTTCCATCTCGAAGAGCCATTTTTTCTACAGTCTTCTTAACTTCATCAAGCTTGCCCCAATCGAGTTCAAGTCCATCTGTATCCTCCTTTGTGAGCACTCCTCTAAGGTAGCTCTCAATTGCCCACTGAGTAACAGTTCCTGCTGTAATCGTGTCAAGTCCAAGTCGATTACATATCTCATTGAGAATCAGAACTCCTTCTGTATCAATAATTCCAGGGCCATTACCTAATGCTCCAAAAGTTTCATACTCTGGTCCTCCACTAGCAATACCTGCGTTGGGTCCTTTCTCTATGGTTGAATAGCGATGGCAGCCAATTGTGCAACCAAAGCAAGCCACACGCCGCTTTAGGTAACCTTTTTCGTTGAGTGCCTGACCTGAGATTGGGTGGACATTCTCAGTATAGCCAGTTTGCCAATTCTTGCCCGGGAAGGCATGAAGCTCATTCACTGCTGCGATGGAACCAGAAGTACCAAAATCATGTAATGATCGGGCACCACTATCTTTCTTGAGTAGTTCTCGCATCTCCTTTGCAATCTCAGCAAATTTCTTTGGGTCTTTCACACGGACGGGCTTTGTTCCCTTTACTGAGATAGCCTTGAGCTTCTTTTTGCCCATTACAGCTGCTCCTCCACCTCTACCAGCAGCATGGTATAATGAACATTGAATCGATGCTGCTCGCACAAGTTTCTCACCTGCAGGTCCGATGTACAAACCTCTCGAATCCTCGCCATGCCATTTTTTCAAGAGCGCATCAGTTTCAATGATATCCTTGCCCCAAAGCTTCTTTGCATCTCTTACTTCAACATGGTCATCTTCTATCAGAATATATACTGGGTCTTTGGCAACTCCATGCACAACAAGATGATCATATCCCGCAAATTTAAGTTCTGAACCCCAATGGCCACCAGTATTACTCTTCAGGTAGAGACCTGTTGTACAACCTACTGTTGTAACAGATGTACGCCCTGATGCTGGAGCAGTTGTTCCTGTCACAGCACCCGGTGCAAAGATTATGATATTTCTTGGATCATCCCATGTGATTGAGGGGTCCTTACAGTAGTCCCAAAGCAACTTCGCATTAATTCCCCTTGAACCAACATAGAGTCTGCGCCACTCTTCAGGAATATCCTCCACCCAATGTTTACCACTTCCAATATCAACATGCAATATCTTACCTTGATGTCCGTACATTTATGCAGCCTCCTTCTTGAGCTCTTTATACATCGTCATTCTAGCTGAGCGAAGCTTTTTCTTTGTCTTTTCCATATCATCAGATTTCTTTACCCATTGAAGTGCCTCTGGAACACAGTGCTTAACACAGTAGGGATTACCTCCACATAAATCACAGAACATTGGTTGTTTTGTTTCAGAGTGGAGACGAATTGCATGATATATGCAAGCGTCGACACACGCACCTTGAGATGTACAGAGTTTCTCATCAACTGTGATTATTCCAGTTTTATCATCTCTTGACAAAGCTCCGTTAGGACATGACGCTATGCATGGATGCGACTCGCATTGTTCACACAAAAGTTGCAGTCCTAGTGCTATGTCCTCTTTCTTCAGAATCTTGATTCTTCCTCTAGCTGGATCAAATAGATCTTCCTTAGTAAGAGAACATGCAAGTGAACACTGCTTGCAACCCGTGCATTTGTCCATATTGACAAGTAGCAGTTTCTCCATTATGCTTCCGTCCGTTGTTTTGTTAAAGTGAAGTTACTTTTAGTGAACCTACATTAAAATCCTATCGTTGTCGTTCTGCTTCATCATTCATATCGGCTTGTCCAGAACCTATTAAAACAGCCAATAGGCGAATTATATTCTAATATAGCAGTTGGAATATTCTATAGAAGCGGTAAAAGTCCAAGCATTTAAAATCAATCAAAGTAAATTAAATTCATTATACTGGTTCAGTGACCGGAAGCAATAGGTTTTAAGACTCCAAAAGTCGGACCTAGAGTGTGATATCTGTGAGTAATACAGATGAAGATGATAGGTATCCGGATGAGCTCTTGGTCGATAGCATGGAAGAGTTTGACCGGACAAGTGATTTCCGTGAAGGCATACATATGTTGCTTTCACATCATCCCCCCTCCCTGTACGGACACTGCCTTCGTGTTTCCCTCTTAGGACGCTCAGTCTATCTATGTGGTCGCTGTAGCGGGATTTATGGTGGACTTGTGGGCGGCCTAATCATTCTCTTCATCTTTCAAATTCAACTTAACCCTGAATGGTTTTGGTTCTTTGTTGCTGTAGCACTGGGTTTCACAACTGTAATTGACTGGATGAGTCAGAGACTTACTCCTAGGAAAACGACGAACTTTGTGAGAGCTTCAACTGGCTTTATGAGTGGATTGGCACTTGCGATAATTTTCTATCTTGCCAACTTGGCGTATATGCTAGTGGCACTTGCGGTAATGAGCTCTTCAATTGGTCTAGTAGGACTGATTGAAAATAGACGTCGAACTGCCCGTTATAGAGAACTACAAGCTGAGTTAGAGGCAATTCCGGAACCTGTAACATCTTAGCAGTACATATTTCATTCATGCCAAAGGGTTTTATTCTGGATAGAATTTCATCCACAAGTGGGTTGACATGATCCCTTTCGCTAAGCCATTTATAGGTCAAGAAGAAATTGAAGCTGTGAAACGGGTTCTCGAATCCGGTATGTTGGCCGAAGGCAAAGTGTCTCGAGAGCTGGAGAAGCTATTTGCAGATTACACCGGTACCAAGTATGCTACGGTGACAAACAATGGAACTACTGCTCTCAGTACTGCTCTTGAAGCAATGGACATTCAACCTGGCGATGAAGTCATCACCTCTCCCTTCACATTTATTGCTTCTGCGAATTCGATTTCAATGATAGGAGCAATTCCAGTTTTTGTCGATGTAAAACCTGATTCATACAATATTGACCCTGACCTTATTGAAGATGCGATCACAGACAAGACAAGAGCAATTATGCCTGTACATATCTTCGGAATGCCTGCAAATATGAAGCATGTGATGGAGGTTGCAGACTCTCATGATTTGCTAGTCATAGAAGATGCCTGTCAATCCCATGGAGCAGAAGTAGAAGGAAAGAAAGTAGGATCTATAGGGCATGTTTCTGCATTCTCATTCTATGCTACAAAAAACATGATGACCGGGGAGGGAGGGATGATAACAACAGATAACGAAGAACTCTATGATGAGATTTTAATGGTAAAGAATCATGGTCGTGGTAAACAAGGCGGATATAGCCATTTTAGAATCGGGTATAATAATCGGATGATGGATCTCGTCGCTGCAATAGGAATCGAACAACTCAAGCGGCTACCCGAAGCAGTCAGACAGAGGAGAAAAAACGCTCAAGAATTCAATGACTTTTTCTCAGAGTATAATTCAATTAAACCACAGGTTGAAGACACAGGTCTCAAATCATCATATCATCTTTATGCACCTCGACTCTACTCTGACAAAATGACCAGAGATGAAATTGTAACTGCTTTGAGAGAGGAAGGTATTGGATCAAGAGCAGTATATGCACTGCCATGCCACAAGCAAGATACCTATCTTAATATCAAAAAATGGCGATGGGCGAAGTTTGTTAACTATCCTGACTATTCGGATATTAGTCTACCAATTTCTGAAGAGATCGGACGTGTACATTTCGATATTCCAATTCATCCACGCCTATCTAATGAGGATAAGCGAAAAATCAAGAACGCATTCGCTAAGATTTTAGACTAAGTCTACTTGAAGTGATTAAGTATCGAACGCAAGTCATTGGATTTCACCGTCACCGATGCCGTATCACTTACAATTTTGTCAACCGGGTTGAAAGCAATACTGAATGCTGAAACATTGAATAATTCGATATCATTCAGCCCATTTCCCACGCTTGCAATGTTGTTCTGGGCATATCCACATTCTTCTACATATTTCAAAATGGTTTCTGCTTTCTCAGGACCACCCATAATATATTTCACAGTACCATCATGCGCTCCATTAATTGAGCCAAGAATGTTGGAATATGCAAAATCGAGATTCAGTCTATCCATAAATGGCTTCATAAAGAACTGGCTAACCCCACTGGAAATGCATCCTACCTCATAGTCCCAACCCTTCAAGGCCTCAACTGTATCAACTGCTCCTGACATTAATGGTAAAGAATCAACGAGACCCTTGTACGACTCATCAATTGTTATCCCTTTCCAAATCTTTGAGCCTTCAATTACAGACTCTCTAAGATTCATGTTTTCTTCAACCATTCTTTGAAAAAGCGTCACGTATTGTTCTGCTAATCCAACTTTTTGTGCAACAACGAAAGCTGCACTTGGACCATCAAAAAGTACTCCATCCAAGTCCAGTGTGATTACCTTGATGTCTGAGGTCATGTTAATAACCAATTCTTGCCTTGTTACCAGTGCACGGCTAGACTAGCAAGAGTAATTATCACTTTTGATTAGGACTCGGTTGTCATGAACATTATTAGAAAAGGTGGCATCGGTACAGTCAATGAAATTAAGAAGAAATTCAGAAGAACCAGATCTGAAGACGAGCTTATTTTCGATGTCGGTCGGATGAACAGAAACCTTCTCAAAAAAATGCTAGTGGTCTGTGGTAGGGTTGGCGATAAGAAAGCTGATCAATACCAAAGAAAAGCCAAAGATCTTGAATCCGACTTCATTATCGAAAAGGGTAGATCTTGGGTACTTACACATAAGACCGTCCAAGAGAACTATGATCAAAATTACCATAAAGGTGTGCTTCTAATAGGGACAAATAAGGAACTTCCTGCAACACAAATCTCATACGACGGTGTATATGCCTTTACTGATTGGTTCATTCAAGATCTGGATGGAGATGGCATTCCTGATTTTCCGTTTGGTCGCATCTTTGGATCTCCTGAAACAGTGATGTATCATATGGACCCCTTCATCATTGACAGTGACATTGCTGTTGTTTTTGATAGTAAACCTAATAGATCTAATAGACATGTTATTGCACTTGCAGAATTGGGTTTCGATGTTGAAGTTCTAAATCGATATTCCAAAGATGATGAAAAACTTCTCTCAGCAAGTGAGTTCATTCTTCAGTTTTCAGATGGCGTATTCACCTCACGTATTCATGGTACTCCGGACAAATGGGCGACACATAACTCAGTAATCCTAAGCCATGATCAAGCGTCGAAGATTAAATTCGAAGGGTATCCAGTTGTGTATTCAGAAGCTTGTAGCACTGCGCAAGAAGGTCCTCTATTGAAGGCATTCTTGAACTCAGGAGCTTCCTATATTGGCGCAACTCTCGACACCATGAATAACATGAAGCCCTTTGATGATTGGCGTACCTGTGCGTATTGTGATGGCTGGAAGTTTGGATTCCTCGATCTTCTAGATTCCTATGAACTGATAGGTGAAGTGAAGCTCGCAGTTGACAAGACCCTTACCGAGAATCTTGAACCGAAGGTGTTTGAGGAACTAGAGAAAGTAAGGAATGGGGAAACAACAACTCTCACAATCGATAATGCTGTTTCCACTGTTGAATGGATTCTGTTCGGCAATCCACTCCGTAGAACCACAGTAGGTCAAAATGCGAATTTCACACCTGGAAAATTAATTGTTGATACCTGAATTAGCTCTTGACTTTCACAGAGATTATTGATCCAATTATTCCGCCTGCTGTTCCTATTATCCCCATAATGAGTATAGCTATGGTAATGTCAAGAGGAGTATTACTGAAACCTAGAAACCACTCAGATATCATAAAGATAATAAAATAGCTAATTATAGTTCCTGAAAAACTAACAGATATTCCATTTTTAATTTTAGCCAACAAAAAACCAACAATAACTCCTGTGACCAAAGGCGCTAAGAAATTCAGTATAAAGAAAAGTCCCAAATTCAAGAGAATGGTGACAAGTATC
>PJET01000157.1 GCA_002825515.1 Candidatus Thorarchaeota archaeon MP11T_1
AGACATTAAGGATTCTCAGCGCAAGCTATTAGCCATCACAAGTTTGGATAATCCAACTGATTTCATCTCCTATAAGATTCAGCCATATGAAACAGAAATTCTTGAACTAAAACATGACCGAATTGTTCAAAATGAAATTCGAGAATCCTTCAGAAAAACATTCAATTTGTATTCGATTCTTGATACCAGTCCACCATCATGGTCAACAATTGATAAACTGGTTGAAGGAGTCAACATTCCCAATTTATCATTGAAATCAACAATGGGTGAAACTCTGAAACAACTCATCCCTTCATCTTTTCCAGAAAGAGCAAGAAAACAAATAATCGCATTTTTGGCATGGACCGAAACTGCAAAAATTCCCTCGGAAGACCCTATGGATTTTATTCAAAAATATGCTGAATTTGATATCTTCAATTCTCTTGTTACAGGTCATATAAAATGCCTGCTGGACAGTATAAAACCCCCTCCTTATGTAAAGATAATGAACCAAGCAGAAACTGGTTCATTGAAAGTCACGGAGAGACCCACTCTAGCTGCTGTTGAACAAAATCCTTGGTATATGGCCCAACTCAAACTCTATGAAATGTTTCCTGATTGGATGAAACGCGTATTAGAGCTAACAGAAACCTTGAACAAGAAAGGTAAGATAGTCGGAGAACTTCCTGTATCAAAAAAGGAATCAATGACATCAAAATTCCGTTGGGGGGATCGCTTTGCATTAATTACTCAGGGCTTGGCAATGAGGGGATATGTCAGAAGAGAATCAATAGGTTTGAGATCAATGGTATATGTTGGAGCTGCTCACAAGTGGCCTCATATTCACCTGGAATTTTCAGCTAGACTAGGGTATCAAACTCAGAAATCACCTCAAATACAATTAATGGTTTTTCCGGAATCCTCTGTTGAACAGGTTGCTCGTATCTTGCCATCTGTTCATATAATCGAGTGGGAAACAAACTCAGCTAATTTGTCTCTCTATAATAATCGGAATAGCAGATGGAAAATCAATTCTACTACAATTTTAAAATCTCTTGAGCGAAGCCGCAGTTTGCAGCAACTTGAAAATGAGTTTGGAGTATTCTATAGGAAGAAACCAATCCAACTAACACCTGACCAAGCTAAAGTTCTCGACATGATTTCTTGGGGTATATATCTAGTAAACCTGGAAGATAATCGATATTCAAGGTACTATAAGATTGACAATCAAACCATCAAAGATACACTGGAATTTCTCCAAAAACAGGGAGTTTTCAAACTATTCTATCTTTCAACTATGCAAAAACTGACATCAATCTGCATCTCAGCCAATGGCCCTTCCAATCATATTTGCTCATTTGCTCGATCTTTTCTGAAGCATGCTCCAACATCGGATGTCAGAATTACAGACAAGGGGTCCTCGTGCTTTATAATTTCTAGAGTTCCTGAGGATGAAGCATTCGACTTGATGAACTCACTTCAATCTAAGGCGAAAGAAAATGACATCAATTTAACAGCAAGACCAATTTCAGCATATATTGGATACCGAAACAATCTCTATCAGAGGCTTCTTCAGGCCGATGGTTCTTGGAATAATGACATCTCAGGAATCATTTCGCAAATACGGCTAAATCCAAAGAATGGAAATAGATTCTGATTGACTTCAGAGTTAAGAAATCAATAGAATATCGGCTGCATAGTATGGCAATAATCTCATTTCTCTCTCACCTTCTTGGGAATGTTTAGTAGCGTGGAATCTTTTTGGCTCATTTCTGTACGTTTGAACAACCGAGCAAGTGAATGGATGGATGTTTCCACCTCAATCTTCTGTTCGATACATACTGCCATTAGCACACGGAGTGCAATTGGAGACCAGCCTGTGACATCAAGTACTCCCGGTGAAATCATTGAGCGAAGAATCCTCCGGAATCCCTCACTATGAGTTGGTGTCAATACCCTTGCCAATGTATTCATGACGACTTTCCTATTTCTAGTTCCAGAATAGCCACAAATAACAAGCAATCTTTGTACTGCATCGTAGGTGTTTAGAGTTTCTAGTATTTTCAGAGCTGAGAACCAACATTCTTGATCTTCAGAGAGGAGTAGCTTATCACAATACGCAAGCACTCCTGGCTCCTTGCGCCTAGCAAGCTCGAGAAGCGCTGGTTCTCTAAGAATGATATGAAGGTCCTCATCCTTGGCAGTGTCCCAGAGACTCTCAACAAGGGTTTCTTGAAGTGCTGATGTTGAATACTTGGGCAAATAGGATGAGAACTCCAAAATTAATTGATTCTGCCTCATGAAATATTGTATTGCTCTATGCTAATAAGCTCCTAAGATGTGTATCCTATAACGATAAGTGGAGCTATATCCATCAAGTGATGACGATGGGAAAACGAGCTAAAGTTACAGTTGACTGGCTGAGGAAGGGACGAATGGTTGAGGACCTCGCCATCCTTCAAAATCTTATAGATGATTCTTCGAAATGGAAGATACAGACCGCTAAACTTGATGAAAAGCTCTTCGAGAGAAAGTTCCATTTACAACCAATTCCAAAGGAAGTCAGTGCTGAATCAACCATCAACCGGGTACTTGGATATGAAGAGGTCACGCAGAGAGTGACGACAAAGATGAGACCTCTTGTTCCATTGGGGTCGAAAACACGAGAGCAGGTGAAGTCGCTCTTCCCAGCAAATCTAAGCTCAGTTGAAATAGAAACTCTATCCTATGTATTTTCAAGATTTGTACTAGAAGATGCTCCGAAGAACTATACTTGGCCGCTTGTACCTGAGGGTCTTGATTCTCTATCAGCCGCGCTCTTTGCGATCAATATCATATCTGACTTTGTTGGTGTTACAAATCCTTGGCTCTTGCCACTTTGGTCTATAAAGATTGAAGCATTTCGGCTGGAAGGTTTAGAGAAAATATATGATTCACTTATGTCGGACAAAAAAATCGAAGATGTCCTTGAGGATCTTGAAACAATAAGAGAATCATTGACAGGGATTCTCATCCAAGACACATTATCTTACAAAGGGATAGCACCTCCGGACCCATTATCAGATAAGATTGAAAAATGGTTGAGGTTTCTCAGTGTAGAAAAAGGATCGCCAAAACGCGCTTCTGAGAAGACTCGGCAAAGAATTGCGGCAGAAGTTCAAGATGAGATTAGTGCAAGAAGAGGAGCTACGTCTGTATCTCTGGATGAAACTGACCTTCAGAGGATGACTTTAACGCATTGGAATATTCATGCATTGCGTTCTGACGGACCCACAGCAGCAGAATATGAACCGATGCTAAAGATGTTTCGAGGAAACATTAACGTCCTAGATTTCAAACCTCTCTACAAGATTTGTGAGTTTCTTTCCAATTGTGAACGAGCTGGACGACCAGTAGCATCCGAGGTTGACATGGTTACTGGAACAAAGAGACGAATGGCTCATTATACATTACATCGAATGGCAATGATTCTCACTGAAAGATATCTTCCAACCATATCAAAAATGGGTCTTAGATATCGCTTTGTTTTCACTAAAACACAGAAACCCAGTGTAATGAGTGATGGACTCATTGAAAGGATGGTGCTCTCAGAATCTAGTCATGATGGGTGCACAATCCATCTTGAACCAATCGATAGTGACGGTCCTTCAAATTCTGACTCCTCAGAAATTCTTCAGATGACTCTCAATTCAGAATTCATTTCAATGAAACTGAATCTCTATGACCAGAAGAACAAAAATTGGATACTTGAACCTTGGAAACCAGCTCCACAAGATCTTGCGAGAAGTCCCTCCTGGCTCTATCGTGAAACCGATTATGAGAAGGTGCAACCTGTAAAACTGACACCTAGGCAAATTGATTTAATTGGGCCACTCCTGACATTTAGAGGTCTTCGAACATCTCGGATGTGGATGATGGAACGTTTAGGATTAACACCAAAGACAACACGACAGTATATACACAAAATGCTTGATGATAATACACTGCGACTTCTTTATACTCCTTCACTTGAGTACTGCGGATTACCAGAAGGGATGGTTATTGCAGCCGCATTCAAAGAGGCTCGGACAAGAAAACCATTCATTGATTGGATAACGTCGCGGATCCCCTATGTTCATGGGTTCATAGACAAGTCATCAAACATGGTTGCATATCTACGATTGCCTCCTTACAAGACCGATGTTGTTGGCGGTGTAATACGTGAGAAACTATCGGAAGGGAACAACAAGAATCGGATAACAACTCACTCAATAACAGCAAGATTGCGGTCATATAGGACATACCAGATGACAGCATTTCAGAGAATACATCAGAACAATGAATTCATCGACCCCTGGAAAAATTGAACGTCGCAATCAATCTCATAGAAAATCCTCTTCTACAAGCCACTCCGCCATAGGTCCCTCAATTGGAACAAGTCTGAGAAATGCTGGTAGGTCCAATTTTGGAATCACAATTTCTCCGTGAAACCCTAAGACAGTCAAGCTGTTTAGAAGTTGTATGACAGCTTCTTGGCAAGTGTGTGGCACTCTAAAGTATAGCCCCTCTGGAGTCATCTCGCCAACAACGCTTACATAACCACCAAGAGCCTCCAAAGCTGAACCAACTTGTCCATCACCATCCCGTGGTGCTGTGCCAGGATATACAGGCTCAACGTGGCCTACCACGCGGATCATCTGGTAGATGTCCTCATAGAAATCTTCCCATAGCCAACTGGGACTTCTGTTCCCTACAATCTTCAGTCCTCCAGCAGCTCCTGCGAGCCATGCTATCTGTGGAATAGTAAATGGAGCAAGTGGGATGCTTTGTAGAATATCATCTATTTGCATTTAGATCTCCGCCTCCTCACTGACTTGTAATCCACTAATAACTTCAGGCAGAGGTTGAAGGTCATCAAGCCAATCCTTCAAACCTATAATCATGGTGTCATTTAGCTGGTTTTCAATAAGCACTGAAGCTAGTAGTGCTTTCGAAGCAACAACCACTCTCTGCATAGCTAACTCTCGTTCAGGAAATGTCATCGGACGGAACCACGGCATCGTGACGAACCCTGACTCTCCAGCAAGGAACTCTCTCCAGTCTAGATCCCACCCTGCAACCAAAGGGTCTCTGTGGATGATGCCTAGTAGGACATCAGTCCACTCAGTCCATCTTTGCATGAATTTGGTGACTGAAGCTGACAGTGACTTCAAGCTGCCGCCTTTCTTTCCGGAAAGACCTTCAAAGACCAACACAAGTCTTGTTGTATTGTCTTTTGCAATTGCGCTAAGGACTAAACCAGTATTGATTGATGTTGCCATAAGAGCCAGTCCTGGTACAATACCAGGAATGTCACATGGGAGATACCTCCCCTTCCGGTCTATTTCAAATCGTTGGAATGGGGAAAGAATGTCACTACGTAAACCAACAATCAGAATCAGACTTGCATCCCTTTCTGGATTATGGTATCGGAGCTTAGCTTTGCATATTGTCCTATCTGTGGTGTTGAACAAAACCTGAAGTGGGAGAGTGACATCCATCATTCCCTGCCCATTCGCTTCTCTATGAGCTACAATAAGTTGATCTTCAAGTTGGGTTAGCATATTCATTCACATATAGCAAAAATTAGTAAGGGTTGAGTTCATTATCAATAAGGAACTATAGGTTCTATTTTTGATTTTTGAGAACTATAAAGACCAGCGCAATGATTTCAAAACCATTTAGAATCTAAAATCTAACTTAAATACCTCATTTCATTTATCTATACAAGCTCAGGTCCATACCTGCAATGAAAATTTCAACTCAAAACCATTATCATACTCTAACAAGTCAATTAAATATATCATGACTACTCTTTGTTCATTTGAACAAAAGTGTTTGAAGGAGAGGTTGCTAGGAGTAAAACTGCAAAGGGATTGAAGATAATCAACATCTTGCGTGCCGCAATGTACTTTTCAGTGGTTGGGATTCAATGGATTCATTATACGACTGAAAGTGTTGTACCTAGTATCTTGATATTTCTAGTCCCAATGCTCTTAGGAACAATGGATAGCGTAATGATAGGGCTGAGTACCAGAGATTCTATGGGTGTCAAATTTGACGCTCTCGGACTTTCCATAATTTCAATTGTAGTTGCCATTGATACAATCGCTCCTATTGTATACTTTTCAGGTCCATTGTCAGAATATCTCACCATCATGTTCTACTTATCGCTGGGAGTTATTTTAATTTCAGTAATTGAACTAACAGTGGTGATTCTTGGATTCTATAACTCGATGCGAGATGACCAGAGCATCAGTCTTCCAGGATCTGTTCGAACCTATGATCGATGGGAATAGTAGACAAATCAGATTGCACTTTTCGACTCACTGTGATGAATAATTTGATGGATAAATTTTTAAAAAACAAAAAGAGCTTTATCCATCTTTTTAAAAACCACGCTGAACCTTACAGCCTCTCTTTTACATTTTCCTCAACTCATAACAGACCAAGTTCTTAGACACAGGACACTTAGAATCTATTGCTTTTCTTTTCTCAAGCGGTTTCTGGAAAGTTCCTGAGAAACCGAGGGGGACAAGACTAGATGTTGATTCGAAAGATCAGAATATGGTCATATCTCATCAATGAATCACTGGGAGGAATGATTCTCTGATGGGAGTGATAAGTAAGCTAATTCCTCTGCTGGCAAAGAGAAAAACCAAGCAGATAAATGAAATCCTGAATAACCCTATTGAGCTGACTGATGCCAAGCTGATGTCGATACTTGAGAAGCACAGCCAAACCAGATTCGGAAAGGACAACAATTTCATCAAAATTAAGACAGTCGACATGTTCAGCGAAATTGTCCCACTCTATGATTATGCTTCAATGCAGTCATATTGGGACCAGATTCACGCAAATCCTGAGCGCCCCATAATCACATCTGATCCTATAATCTGGTATGTACAAAGTAGTGGATCCACAGGAAAACCAAAATCCTTACCAATTAGCAAAGCCGGTCTTGCTGATTATTCATCTGCTAGTACACTATTCTTGATGTCATTTGTCAACGCTAAGCCTGGGAATGCGAAAGTTTTCGATGGCACGATGCTAACATTCGCTGCTCCAGCAAGACTTGGGGAGATTAATGGTATTCCACTTGGGTACATGACCGGTATATCTCGAGAGATGGTTGCAAATGCTCTTTTTCGAAAACTCATCAAGCCGGGAGAAGAGGTCTTTAACATGACCAACATCGGAGAGAAACTCTGGGCTTATGCAAAATATGGAGTAAAGGAGAATGTTACTGCTCTAGCAGGTATCACAACGCTTGCTATCTCTTTCATTAGAAAGATACAGAATGAGTACGGACCAAGTTTACTTCAGGAGTTTAGAGGAACTAGACATGAACCTAGGATACGAGAGTCTATGAATAGTGATGGAACACTTGACCTTCAGACACTCTGGCCCAATCTCATCATGGTGGGTGCTACAGGTATTGATGCTGATCCCTATAAACCGTGGTTAAAGGATACTCTACCCAAAGCAGTCCTTTGGGATAACTATGCTGGTTCAGAGGGTATCTATGGTACCACTCTCTTAAACCATACAGATAATGGCATCCAACTATTACCTCATATCAATTATTTCGAGTTCATTCCAGAGAAAGAGATTCACAAAGAAACCCCTCGCGTCATTCCACTTTCTGAAGTGAAGAAAGGACACAGATACGAGATTGTGTTGACCAACTTAATGGGATACACACGATATCGAATAGGTGACATGCTTACCTTTATTGATTCAGATCCCTTCTCTGTTCATAGGATAGGTCGCAAAGGTAGAGTTGTCAATCTCGCTGGTGAAAAACTGACTGATGCTCACGTCAATTCCGGAATTACAGCTGCTTGCAAGAAGACAGGTGCTCAGCTGAATGACTACACAGTTGTAGGTACTATCGATGGTAATCGGGCATATTACACAATCTCTGCAATGTTTCAGAATGAAGTTGCACTCTCTGATTTCGCATTAGCTTTTGATGAAGCAGTTTGCTCAGCTAATGGCGAGTTCAAACATTCACTAGAGTTTGGAGCTCTAAGTCCAACAGTCGCCATGAAGATGGATTTCTCTTTAACTGAGAACATTATCGAGAGTAGTCACATACAAGCGAAATCGCGACCATTGACTGCAGAAGTTGTAGAAGGAGGTATCTAAAAGTAAAACAGTCCGAAAAGAAGCTAGTATCTATTGGAATTTTTCCCTGTATGATTATTAAAAAGGAAGATGGCTGCAGTTGTCTGCAGCCGAGTAAAGTCTAATGCTAAGGAGCCATTGTGAGTTCAAGTTTACTCACTAGCTCCTTGTAGCGATTCCTGATTGTAACCTCAGTCACGCCACTGATTCTTGAGATGTCTCGCTGTGTGACCCTATTGTCAGAAATTATAGAGGCTATGTAGATGGCTGCTGCGGCAAGACCTCTTGGGTCACGGCCCGTAACCAGACCTCTTACTTTCTTAGCTTGTTCAAGAATTTCAAGTGTTATCTTCTGTACCTCACTAGGTAGATTGAGATCTGAAACGAACCTGGGTACATAGTTTTCTGGTGATGATATTGGCATTCGAATCTTAAGTTTGGTCACCAGCATTCGATAATGCGCAGAGATTTTCTTCTTGGATTCTCTGCTATGTTCAACTATCTCCTCAATAGATCGTGGCGAACCTCTATGTCTACAAGCTGCATATACCGCGGCTGCGGCTGTTGCATCAATTGATCTACTTCGCCAGAGTCTTCCAGCGATGAGCTTTCTATACATGCGTGCAGCGTGCTCTCTCAAACCTTGAGATAATCCAAGCTGTGATGACAGTCGGTCAATCTCGGTCATTGCTTGTGCTAGATTTCGGTCAAGAGATGAATGAACTCTTGTCCGTATTTGCCATTTCCTAAGGCGATAGATCTGTGCTCGTTGCTTAGCACTGAAAGATGACCCTTTTGAGTCACGGTCTCGCCAGTCAATCATTGTTGAGAGACCCTTGTCATGCAGTGCATAGCTTGTTGGAGCACCAGTTCTTGCGCGTGAGTCGCGCTCGTCAGAGGTAAATGCTCTCCACTCCGGGCCTGTATCGATGCGATGGTCACTCAATACTAGACCGCAGGTTGTACAGATTAATTCCCCCTTCTCATTATCCCTGACAACATCAGTTCCTCCGCAATCGGAGCACATCAGTTGTGGTTTTTCCAGAATTACTTCTTCTCTACTTGTTTCATCTACTCTAGATGATGCCATTTGTGTTTTTATTCCCTCCAATGCAAACTGGGTGTCATGAGGGCCCAGATCCCTCGCGTGCTGTGCAGATTCATTCTCTTCCTCTATGTATCATCATGGTGCCATTGTAATATTGAGCTTCTGTACGAGCTCCTTGTATCTGTTCCTCACTGTCACTTCTGTAACACCAGCTGCCATCGCGATATCTCGTTGGGTCACTCTGTGATCCATGAGGATTGATGCTATGTAGATAGCAGCAGCTGCGAGTCCCCGTGGGTCTCGCCCAGTGACCAGTGTTCGATTCTCTTTTGCCATTTCGAGTATCTCGAGAACCTTTTGCTGGACCTTTCCTGGCAAGTTGAGCTGTGTGATGAACCGTGGAACATAGTTAGCCGGGTCTGAGATTGGCATCCTCAACTTCAATTTCTCCACTAGGAGCCGATAATGTTGACCAATCTTCTTCCGACTCACTCTCGAGTGTCTTGCAATCTCTTCAAGGGAACGTGGTGCTTGCCTCAATCTACATGCGGCATATATGGCCGCGCCAACCATCGCATCGATCGACCTGCTACGTGCAAGCCTTCGAACGATCAGTTTTCTGTACAAGAGTGCTGCCAGTTCCTTGATTCCCTTTGTAAGTCCCAGCTGTGATGATAATCTATCGAGCTCAGACATAGCCTGAGCAAGATTTCTGTCCACAGAACTGTGAACTCGTGTGCGAATCTGCCATTTCCTAAGTCGGTAAATCTCAGAACGTTTCTTGGCTGTAAACCGTTTGCCTTGTGAATCATGGTCTCTCCAGTCAATCATAGTTGAGAGTCCTTTGTCATGGATTGCGTAGTTGGTTGGTGCACCAGCTCTGGACCTTGCATCCTTCTCATCACTGGTGAATGCTCTCCACTCAGGACCTGTGTCGATACGGTGTTCGCTGACAACAAGTCCACAGGTGGCACAGATCCGTTCGCCTTTCTCCAAATCTTGAACTACCTCACGCCCTCCACATTCTGGACATGTGAAGCCAGATGATTTGGCACGATCCGGCTGCTTTCGGTCTGGTCTTGATGACATTTTCCGACTACCTCTCTATGTCTCAGGACGAAACCCTTCGAGGGCCTTAGATAATCTTGCAGTCATTCATGCTTCGTGGCGCATAATCGCTATCAGAATACGTTCAATCCCCGTTCAGATTCCGCTAACTTTATATACCCAAATCTCACTTAAAAGTCTTTCGGCCTAATTCCATCTAAGGAATTTTTTGGGGCGCTACCTCTGCCATAACAGCTTTTTGATATAAGCATTGCGAAAGGGCCGGGCAGCGCCTTTTTTGAGCATTTACTCGGTTTTTTCAGATGCGCATCTACATTTTATCTAGTCACTATACATTTCAGGCATAGAATTAGAATTGTTGCAGTCGGTTTAATCTACTCATCAACTCTAACACTCATGTACAACCACATATTTCTTCGGTCAAGATTTTGAATACCTTCTCGATATTCTCACCCGTGTTTAATCGAATGAACATGATAGGGACTGAGAGCGTTTCAGCGATTTGTCGAAGTGCATCAGTCTGACCTTTGAGCAGCTTCTTGGATCGGTCAACAATCATTACGGTTGGCAAACGGTGACCAACATGAATCTCAATAGAGTTCATGAAGTTTGACAGTTCTGATGGAAGGGTTTCTCTAAATGGATTTGCACAAAGGACAACACCAGAGAATCTTCTAAAATAATCCTTTGGTTCTAAAGTACTAT
>PJET01000158.1 GCA_002825515.1 Candidatus Thorarchaeota archaeon MP11T_1
ATGCAAGCTTTGATTGATCAAGCAGCCAGACAAGGTGCTTCTATAAGTATAGACACTCCAGAAAACTATCCAATCAGTGCTACATGTCCATGTGGTACAACATTCTCAATAGATCTACCAATTCCTGACTTGGATTAGTCACGTTCATCAACACATGTAGTAGTAAATGCAGCTCTCACCCTTGGGAAATAAGGTTGCGACCAAAGCTTTCAAGTCCCATCTTACAAGGAAATCGATGTTATTATGTTGGAGTTCATCTATGTCGTAAACACCAAATATCAGACGAATCAGATCATTTGGTGGAGCACGAAATCCTAGGCTCTCATCCACTTCCTGCATCCCAATGTCAGTGATACTCTCAATTTTGCCTCCTACAAACTTGAGTAAGTAACAATGACGAAACGTGTTGATAGACAGGTTTCTTGTCAACCCATCAAACATAGTCCCGATAAGACGGTCCTCGAGGAGTGGAGCAATTTTCCGAAGAAGGCGTAGTAAATCGGGAACACGGAGCTGATGTTTCCATTCTCCAAAAATTCGTCCTCCAAGATCATAGACGATTCGTCGTAGATTGTTGGTGGATGACCCTATGATTCCTACTCTCTGAAATTCATGTTTCAACGCTTCTTGTTTGATAAGCTGTAGAGCTCGCATGACACCATCGTAGGTACGTATACTACTCTCGATGACTCTCATATTTGACCCATATAGACCTCTGGATTCTTTGTTCATAGCTAGTCGAAGGTAGCCAACTATTGATTTCTTGTCCTCGAAAACAAATGTACGGAATTCACTCTCGTAGTATCGTTTCAATTCCTCTTGAATCATCCAGAGTTCTTCACTTCTATCAATGTACAACTGAACCTGCTTGTTGTCTTCAATATAGAGTTTCATTAGTTCTTTGAGGTCCTTGTTCTCAGCCTCACGAACATTGATTTCCATATATGAGGGAGGAAACTTCTCGTTAACTGAGGGAATCTGTTCAGTGCTCATCCATAGAGTTCTATCCATCGGAATCACAAAGTCATATCCAAACTGACGATAGTAATAGGGTATGCCCTGAATTGTAGAAATATCATATTCACCTTCCAGAAGAAGTTGGTTGAAGTGTTCATACAAAGCACGAACAAGTCCCTTTCGGCGATGTTCTTTCAACGTACCGACCCAGCCAAGTTCAAGATTTCGAAGAAGAATACTATCATAGTTCCAAGTACTGGGGATGGCGTTCAGTGAACTTACTATTGAACCTGTGTCATTATCACGAAGGAAGAAATTCATTTCTCTTCCGAAACCAGGGAGATTCTCAATCTGTCGTTTCAATTCTTCAGGGTTATCATTCGGATGAATCTTGGAGTGAAATACAATGAGCTCTTCAAGCTCTTCATCGGTCTGGACAAAACCAAACTCATAACCTTCAGGGATCTGCATCAGATTTTTCTCCTTCCTCGGTATACTTACAGGTTTCAGACAGAGGGCAGAAAGAACATCTGGGGTTCTGTCTTAGGCAGACTATTGCGACTAGGTCGATTATACCCCAATATAGTTTAGCATCTTGGTGTTTCCCACCAAAGATAGTCATAAATTCCCAAGCTCCTGCATCAGTATGTTCTTTGAATTTGATTCCAAACACTCTTGATATGAAATGAATAACATTCCCATCAACGAGAGGTACTGACTCTCCAAAAGCAAAATTTCTGACAGCAGATGCAATGTAAGCACCAACACCAGGCAAAGCAAGAAGATCTTGATATGAACTTGGAACTTTTCCTGAATGATTCTTGACAATGGTGGAGGCCATTCTTTTCAGCTGGTGAGTCCTTACTGACTGAAGACCCAAAGAGCTAAGAGCTCGAGCAATAGTTGTATTCCTTGCACGCGCAAGACGTTTAGGGCTATCAAAGCGTTTCAAAAACGATTCATATATTCTCATTACAGCAGTGGCAGTTGTTCTTCTCAAAAGAATCTCTGCAATCAAAACCTGATACGGATGTTTTGTTTCTCTCCAGGGAAATCTTCTTCCATTGGTTTCAAACCAGCGAATCACTCTCTTTCTGACTGCCATCATATTCTCTGCGTCATTTATGGCATTCTTGCCCATGACGATTCCTCATTCTGGTTTGAGTATTGATTCTATTTGAGTGGAAATTTCTTGAGGATTCTGTAGAACGGTTACTCGTTCCATCTCTCGGAGGCGTTGAACATTATCAAGGTCTACCTTACGGGGTCGTATGGTGAACTCTTCTCCCTTGGGTCCCAGTGCTTCTATTTCCTCATCAAACTGATCAACTGGATACAATATAACTGGAGTGTTTCCCTTCAGTGTCTGTGCAACTGCATTAGTGACTAAGGTATCAGCTATTCCATGAGCGATCTTTGCTGTGGAGTTTGCAGTCAGCGGCACAACAAGCAGGACGTCATATTTACCTAACTGGAGTGGACCAGCAATGAAGGGCACATTGGAACTGGATTCCTTCATAACTTTCCTGAAGGATTGGTTCAGTGTGTCCCAGAGACCATACCATCTCAGCATCTGTTCTCCAGCTTTTGAAACAATCACGGTAACCCGATGATCAGGGTCTTCCTCCAATTTCTTCATAGTTTCAACTATCTCTTGGATATTATCACCAGAACCAGTGATGCCCCAGACTATGCGCGCCAATTTAATCATCTGATGATAACATCAGTCACAGAAATACATATCCCAAAAACAAAAGCTGGATATTTGAGAAGGGATTACTCTGTAGTAGGATACGTGAGTGAAATGAGTGGATTGTTCGGTGTCAGCATTGGTATCACAACAAACATGGGAGTAAGTGCGACTACGTGGATTGCGCAAAATGCAGATGCTCTTGGTGCCAAAAGTATCTGGGTGGGGGAGGATATAGCCTTAGGTCAGGAGCCCTTTGTGTTGACTACGAATACACTGTTGTATACTAAGCAGGTTAGAGTTGGTACAGGAATCATTCCTGTCACGGTTCACAGCATCGCTACACTTGCCCGGGTAGGACTCACACTGTCTGAGCTCGGCGGGGGAAGATTCGTATTTGGTCTTGGCATAGGTGGTATTCAGGACCTCGAAAGACATGGAATCACTATCAGAAAACCTGTCACTGAACTACGGAAGACAATCCGAACTCTGAAGCGATTATGGGCTGGAGAAACAGTTGATTCTGAGAGCGAGGTCTTCACACTCAAGGGTTTTGGACTTGGCCAAGCGAATCCTATCAGGATACCAATCTTTCTTGGTGTCAGAGGCCCACAGATGCTTGAGCTAACTGGAAAGATAGCAGATGGCGTGATTCTGTCAGGACCCTTTGATTATCTTCAGAAAGCCATAAAGATGGTAGATGGTGCAGCTGAGGAAGTAGGAAAAGTGAAGAACTCAGTGGAGAAGGTAATATGGGTTCCAACAATTCCAACGTTTAAGGGCATAAACGAAAAAGTTGCCAAACGTGTAGTCGCGCTTGTTATTGCAGACACACCAGACCCGGTAATAGATATGCTAAGTGTAGATATTGATAGAGTGAAAAGAATCCGTGAAACAGTATCTGCCTCAAGCCCGAAAGAGGGTGCTAAATTTGTTGATGATGAACTCCTTGATGTGTTTTCGATCAGTGGCACCAGAGAGCATATGGTTGATCGTTTTGAGGAGTTAGAGAAAATAGGTGCGACTGAAGTTGTTTTGGGTCCACCATTCTCAGGAGATTGGAGAGGCGCTACGACAGAGATTTTCGAGGAATTCGAATCAAGGAGGAATATTCCGTGAAGTGGGGAATTGCACTCAATGTCAAAGATACTGTTTCAGAAACAATAGAAAAAGCAATGATTGCAGACATCGAGGGAATTGACCAGGTCTGGATAACAGATTTCCCAGCCTACCGCCATGCACCAACTGTGGCTGCAGCGATAGCTGAAAAGACTTCCAATTGCAAAATAGGCGTCGGTTTAGTAAGTCCTATCCTCTATTCGTCATTTCATATTGTTCAGTTCATGACGACCTTGATTGAGAGTCACGGTGCTAGATTCGAT
This sequence comes from Candidatus Thorarchaeota archaeon MP11T_1, assembly GCA_002825515.1. Next base: position 4,030 of record PJET01000158.1, read on the forward strand.
CTGCTTCTCGGACCAGGAGACCGTTTTGCACTTGAGCGAATTGGACTGACCCCCTCACCGAAGATTGCCATTGATAGAACCAAAGCTGCTCTGAGGGAGATAAAGAGCGGACTACTTGAGTCTGGTCATGATTGTAGAGTGTTGTTGGGTGCCCAGGGTCCAAAAATGATTGAGATTTCACTCGAAGCAGATGGGGTGCTATTGAATTATTCAGACCTCGAGATGGCAAAATGGGCTGCAGACCAAGTCAAAGATAAAGTGACTAAGGGTTTTCAAATTGGACTTTTCCCTCCTGCGTTCATAGGATCTTGTGAGAGGTTTAGGGATAATCTCGCTATTACTTATTCAGCAGCAATGGTAGCAATTGGGATGAGCAGGACTGTTGCAGATTTATTCAGTTTGAGTTCATCATTGAAGAAAGCAAGAACATTGTTGAAAGAAGGTGGTGAAATTGATAACAGAGTTTTGGATGCATTAGGAGAGGTTGTATTGAAGCGATTCGCATTTTGTGGAACTCAGGAGCAGCTTAGAGATTATGTCAAAGAACTAGAAATGATTGGTTATACAAATGTGGTTTTAGGTCCGCCCATAGGTATGTCAAAAAATGGTGTCGAAAGTCTTGTAGCAACAAAAAGAGGGTATAATTATTCCATCTCTGGAATGTAGTCAGTCAAATCCACATCTTCAGGAGTTATAGACCAGACTCCGAACTCGTAAGCTAGATTTTTTGTAAGATCCATCATTGACCTTGACCCACCTTGAGTAATTGTCATTATCGGATGAACTTTTTCAACACCAGGATCTTGCTCAAGAGTTCGGAACATCTGATAATATTCGACTTGGTGAGGTCCGGGACTCATGGTCCAAATTATTATTCCTCTAGATGACAGATAGTACATAACCCATGGAAACTGAGACACTAGTGACAAAGTTCGTTCTTTCCATTTTTCATCACAAATTATCTCAAAACAAAAGTTCGCGGATAAACCAAGACCACCAAATAGAACATAGGGGAGAAATATCTTATTCTCCCTGAGCTTTCGATCCACTATAGCAACTCGACGTGCATCTGCAAAAATATCCTTCATCAGCAAATTGGTACTGACCTTACTGGGACCTGCACGAGAATCTGATTGAATCTGTGTAGCTATTGCTAGGTCTGTTTGTGTAAATTCGGTTCGTACACCACCACAATTGATGAGGGGGGGAGGTTCAGTTTTTGAATTGGAAATCAAATCGGTTTTTCCATTTCCTAGAAATTTAGGTAGTGTCCAAGTGTTATCGACTAAGAGGTCCAAGTTTGACTTTGTCCCGGTTGCTAATTGATAGTGAATGCTTGCGTAGTCAAAGAATTCCCTGGAGAAATCACGAATAGACCTTTGAAAAATTCCACGAGTGTCTGAAATGTTGGGAATAAGAAAAGTGACATACCCAAGATCAGTCATTGTAGTCTTCAAGATACTCTTTGTGAATGGGTACTCTGATAGAATTCGCTCGATTGTTGACCATTCAGCTCCTTCACGGAGAGTAAAGAAAAGCATCACTGACTGCAGGTTAAAGGCTGTATAATCAAGTAGTGCAGAGAATCTTATTGCATGTCGTTCCTTCAGACGTTGGATGGATCTCGAAATAGTTCTAGGAGTGATTCCAAGTTTATTTGAGGCATTGACCAGAGAGAGTTCTGGTTCTCTTGTAAGTAATAGAAGTGTTTCGAAGTCAGTCTTGCTGATTGGACTCTCTTCAGATAGGAATGCAAAGCTGTAGGCGGATTTAATAGAGTCTCGTGTGATTAGGTTGAATTTAGTTATTGTCTTAAGATTCTCTAATATCTTTGTCTTGAACCGTTCATTGATTGGTATTATAGCTGGGTTTGTTGGAGTTGTAGTGTACTCTGGATTTTCCTTAAGAATATCTACAGCTTTTATGGCACCCTCCATTGACAATGATCCAGAACATAGTCCAAGGTAAATCCTCATGGCATCAAGATAGAATTGTGCAGATGGTTCATCTGAATGAGGAATAAGATCATCATAGGGAGTTCGAATTTGTGATGATATGCTCTCATTTGGATTGATGTCATGTGTAATACCTTCAATTCCAGGAGCATTCTTCAATTTTCTCATCGCCGATGGATATCAATTCCAGAGGGCATGCGTGATGCAATATGAGTCACCACACTCTCAAGTTGTTTCTCTATTTCATGATTATTGGCTATAAATGTACATATCTCTGAAGTGTTACTCACAAGTCCTGACAAGATTGTGGACATTGTTAACCAATCCACTGTTTTAGGTGTTTCAAGGTCTAGGACTGTAAGGTTATTGCCAGATAGAACACGTGCTCTGGGGAACGTACTGGCTTGAGCGTGAAGTAATCTTGGTGTTGTTGACTTAGTAGATTCTTCATCTTTTACACATACCATAAGCTTCTGGTTAAGTCCAATTTCTTTGATGTTGACATAAGGTAGAGTCAATGATTTTCTGAATCGAGCCAGTCGACGTCTAAGGGTCCTTCCGGAAATTGGTTCCAAATCAAGCTCCTCAATTCTTTTTCGCACATCAGATCCAGTTGTATGATAGTTTGATTCAATTACTGAAGCAATAATCAAGTCTATGACAGATGAACTACTTGCTTTGCTTTGTCTTACTGTATTCACAACAGGTAAAACATTGACATAGTCTTTTGCAGCACCGATTGATGCTTCCAATCGAAAGTCATGACTAAATCCCCATGATGTACCATCAAATAATCCCAGATTCATGTGGTGAGAAACATTCGAGGCTACATCCACATCCATCTCGAGAGAATATGGACGCTTTCTAAAACGCTCAATTTGACTTTGGAACCATGAGAACTGCTTATCCATTGGGAGTATAGCTTCAAAGTATACTCTAGCATCCATTGCAGATGACATTACAGATCGCGTGAGGCGTGTTACAAAGGGGTTAGTATGTAACCAACGTGAGAACTTAGTTAGAACATCTGAACTCTCGCTGTCCCGGGTCCAACCAAACACCAAACCCAAACCCAATTTACCATAGTCAAGATTACCACGAATACCCACTTGAAAATCGGTTTCAAGTTTATGCCAAATTTGGTTAATAGCTGATCTTGTAACATCTAATTCATCTGCAAGTTTAGCTTGACGAAGAGACGGGTCAATGACCAACCGCCTCAGCAGGCGTAATTCGCCTGGTCCCAATGACCGCAAAATAATCACCTATATCCAGCTAATATCTAGGTAATATGGCCAGATGTTTAGTTATGAATTTGGTGGCCCGTCTCATTTGTAGTAATTAAAGCCTATTTGAATCGGTAGTCGCGGATAGATTCACTAGATATGAACAGACAGGCTCTGAAACGCCTTCTGGAGCCACTGATGAATACGGCGCGCCCTTATTATGTCACATTGAACTCATTCACTTGGTTTCACACTGTAGAATGAGCTCAAAGGATAGGTTAGTCCTATGCCCAGTTAGTCATGGGAAGGAACCTATATCGAGAGATATAGTGCTTCATCCGTATGCTAGTGGGAGCAAGTCTACACAGTGTGCCCCATCAACCTTCCAGCAATCGAAGGAGGTGAAAAGCGATTAAAACAGACCGGATGAGAACTCTTTACGAGAGCATGACCAAGAATCGTGCTGCATTGGAGTTGCTATCAATCGGTGTCGTACGCGGTATCTCGACCGTCGTGCAGCCGCCATGCGAAGATCCGACGCCATTCTAGTTCACTTAACATTTGTTAGTGGATAGAAGGTCAATCGGACTCAGCTGCAAGGCGAGCTTCAGCGTCGATGTACTTCGTTGCTGGACATGGTTGGTAGGGGATTCTTACAACGACTCTGCAGTGTGAGCTTCTAGAGAGAGAAGCTAGACGATGAAACCAACCCCCCCAAAGGTTTGGAGCAGAGCTGGAGGAATCCAGTCGTACCAACCTTTCGCTTGGAGTAGAGAACGAAAATGAAACCGATAATGGAGGAGAAAAACACAATGGACCCAAGACCTGATTCAGGCGTACCAGAGCCATGGTAAAATGTTGGAAAAATGCGGTATACCCGCGAAACGGAGGAAAAAGAAAAAATGATACGAACACAAAAAATCGAACCAATATTCGGAGACTTCATTGAGCCCGATAATGGGCGAGAGGTGGATCCATTTACTGATTCAGAAACTGTTAGGCTCGTAGCTATCAATCTCGAGCTAGCTGTGAGAAATCTAATCAGTGCTAAAGCCCCACCTGAATGTCTCGTGGTCACAGCGGACATCTGCACGCACAAACTTATGGCCATCCCAACTGCGGACGGCGACGTTAAGGTGCTAGTGTTCGAATAGTGACCTGGTGAATGCAATGGACCCGGCGTATTACCGGGGTCACAGCGGTAACCCCGGCGTAGTACAGTCAGTGCAGTATGTATGAAAAGTGAGGCGTCTATATAGCCTCAGCCAGTACTTCTACTTGTTCTCACGCCGTTCATATTGAGTCCGAAACTAGATTCGGATGGGTCCCAAATGGAACGGCAGTACACATTTCAACTAGTTTGGAGACAAGCGAATAGTGAAGCTCATTCAACATTCTGATGATAGGAGTGAATGTGTCTTGAGTGAAGACCCCTCTAAGCTGGAATGGGATCTTCTCGCTTGGGAAGAATCTATCCAATATGAGAAAGAAAGACTAGATAAGCTTAGAAAAAGACTACAAAAAGTTGAAGACAGACTTGATGAAATCAAGGAAAAAAGACCAACTTTAATGCGGTCGCTTAGAGCAATTTTCTCATGGCGTAATTACTCTGTATACCTAGCAACTTCTTGGATATTCACTGCATTTAGCTATATGGGCTTATTCTTCAATCTATATCTTCTCGAGGAACTCCACTGGGAATATTGGTTGATTGGTGCAGTTTTAACCCTTACAAATGTAATATCTGCGACATCACGTTTTGTGGGGGGTTATGTTGGAGATGTTGTCAATAGAAAATATCTCTCTGTGGCTGCAATGTTCATGATGGCTGCATACAATTTGATATTAGGGATTTCCGTTGAGTTCACGTGGATTTTCATTGCACTTCTCTTCATGTCAACAATGGATGTTTTCAAAGGAGGATCGACTGCGTTCATCATGGACAATATCCCCAAAGAACACAGTGGATTAGGGATTTCGATATTTAGTGCCGGTAGAGTTCTTGGGATTATCACTCTTGGTGTTTTTGTCATATTAACACCAATGTTAGGATTTGGAGTGAGCCTTCGTTTGATGTACTTAACTGGAGGGGTGTTCTTAGTTATCGCAGCTTTTACACGAGCTGTTCTTCTTGAGGGAAAGACTCCTGAACTCAAACGAGAAGGAATGTCGCTTGTCCGGTCCTTTGTTCAGGATAATAAGCGAGCTTTAAAATTACTCTTCAAAGCTGTTCCCGGAATGATTGCAATTGTAATTATAGACTCGTTAAGTGATTCACTGTTCAAATTTGGCGCGTATATCTACATATACGAAGTAGTCGGTATCGAAATTACTGGATTAATTCTGATGAGTATTATTACCATAGTAGTATCGGTTCCCATGATGTTAGGAACTGGCAGGATGTCTGATAGACGTGGGGAAAAAAGAACCGCATTGATTGTTTACAGCATTATGCCAATTTGTGCACTGCTCCTTGTGTTGGCTCCAATTTTCCCTTATTGGGCTCCATTGTCTTTGATTGATCAGGTCAGGTATTTGTTTTCTGGACTTGAGGTTATTTTTTCCACTCCATTTCTTGCTATAGTTTTGAAGTCGGTCAATGACGCTGTGTGGTATTTGTTGTTGCTAACTATCATTCAGAAAAATCTCCCGAGACGAGACACAGCAAAGATTCTCAGTGTATTTTGGTTCATTGTCTTCATGTTTGCATCAATAGGACCAACAGTTGGAGGATTTGTGTTCCAGTATTTCTATCAAGGTCATCTCTTCATTGTCGTGCTATTGCTCAATCTCATAATACTTGGATGGATTGCTAGGTTGGGATTGGTGAGAGAAAACCGGGATGCTGAGAGTACTTTTGAAGTAGTTCGTGGTGGGGAAGATGGAATTGAATAACAAAGCAGTGAAAATAATCGGAGTCTTGGACAAAACATACCCTGATGCACCCAAAACGTATCTGAATTATCAAAACCCGTTTGAAATGCTGATAGCGACTATACTCTCAGCTCGTGCCACAGATGCAGGAGTGAATAAAATATCTCCGACGCTCTTCAAAACTTATCCTACACCAGAGAAAATGGCAGAAGCCAATCTTGATGAAATTGGACAAATCATCCGACCCCTTGGTGCCTTCAATAAGAAAGCAGCATACATCACTGGAACTGCTCGCCAACTAGTTGATAGATTTGAAGGCAGGGTTCCCAGTACCATGGATGATCTTGTTTCATTCCCAGGTGTAAGTAGGAAGACTGCAAACGTGGTTCTCTCAGTAGTATTTGGTTTAAGTGAGGGAGTGGTGGTTGATACGCATATTATGCGTGTCACTATTAGACTCGGGTTAAGTGAGCATGATAAGAAACCACAGAAGATTGAGAGAGACCTGATGGAGTTACTACCAAAGAAATTATGGAATGACTATGCTCGATTGATGGGAGCACATGGACGCAGGACGTGCAAATCATCTCGACCAAAATGTCCAGTGTGTAGTGTCAATTCATTTTGTCCTTCAGCAGAGCTTTAGATGAAGGATAATTGTATCGAAACATGTTAAAGGGATTCGAATTCGTAGCAGAACATCTATGGTGATAAGACCATGAGGATAGGCATTGTGAGCAAGTTTGGTGCTCCGGATGGGCTCTGTATAAGAGCCGATGCTG
>PJET01000061.1 GCA_002825515.1 Candidatus Thorarchaeota archaeon MP11T_1
TGGACTGCTTCAATCAGCGTCTTTGCACTGTGGATGATTTATTCGTACATTTACGTGAACCGCATAGATTATTCTCTGGCTAGCTGGGAGGGTGGAGTCAGTCCAGAAATCTATGTTCGTAAAGGAATCATTACAGTTACTCAGAAACATGTTCCCTTCCGTACTATCACGCATGTAAAGACTACTCGGGGAGTCTTCGACAGATTGTTTGGAATTGGGACCATTCAGGTAGAAACTGCAGCAAAATCGCAGACAGCACAGGGTGGAGGATTTGTTGCTCTAATATTGCAGAAATTGATGAGCGGCGGTGCTGCAGAAGAGAACATTGAGGGTGTGAAATTTCACGAGGAACTTCGAGATTTTATCCTGAGAGAGTTACGGGGCTTCACAAGTAAGCCAATATCTAATGTTCCAAGTAGGATTCATGCTCCAGGGAAGAGCATATTCAATCAGGAAACGCTTCAGGCATTCATGGAGATCAGGGACGAGCTCAGAGTTACAAGGAAATAACGGAGGTGGAAGAAGAGAGTGGATCTAAGTAGGATTCTTATAGTTGTTGTTGGAATAATCCTCTTCATTATAGCTCTGGTCGGATATCTGCTGATGTCAGGAATGCTCTGAACTCACAGGTCCAGCTTCAGCATATCCATGAGTCGTCCCAAGCTCATTAGACTGTGATGAGCAGCCTCTCTAGGTCGGACCTCAAAGACATATTGTGGTTTGGTTTTTAGTCCTTCGAGAAGGCGGAGGACTCTCTCAAAGTCTAAGATCCCTTCACCCACGATTTGGTGACTTTTGAGAACTGGGTGAGAATCATGAATGTGAACGACCTCAATCGCGCTCTTGTGTTGTTGGAAGAAATTCCAATCCGATTCATTCATTCTGAAGTTCCTTTCGAAAAGCTTTGGTATATCAAGACAGAGCTTCAGTCCTGTAGGAAATAGGCGTTGGAGAATATCACAGACAATAGGAGTCCAGTTAACATTCTCAAGCACTATGGTGACATTCGGCTTAGCGTGTTCGATGAGTTCGATTAGATTTTCTCGAAGAGTTGTGATGTATGATTCTGCATAGACATCACTGAAATCATCTCTTTCTACACCAGCCTTTCTAAAGGTTGGAGGTGTACCTGCATGAACCACAACATTGGTGGGTTTCACGCTAACCTCCCGGGCAAGGTTGATAACATGCTTGAAGTACTTCAATATCCCTTCTCGGACGGGAGGATATGTACTGAACAGGCTCACATCGTCTCCAGGTGCATGGAAGCCCCATTCAATGGAGAGGTCTCGCGAGAGTTCTCTCAATCTAGCTCTCTCTTCTGTGGATATCTTTTCGGGAGAGAATGTTGGGACACCAAAGTCAGGAACTATCCCGGTCCAGTCATTTGCAGCAGCATACCTAATTGCGTCTTCGAGAGAATTATCGTATATCACATGGTAAGCTCGGCGTGTTGGCAATCGCATGATTTCCATTTCCTTTTCGCATGTTCAGGGTTTAGAGTGTCCCATAGGGTTTTCTCTTCAGGAACTTGCCGTGACCGACCTCTCCTACGAATTTCCCGTCCTCTGCAACTACCTTACCTCTAGAGATTGTGACTGTGGGATAACCTGTGAGATTCCAACCCTCAAACGGGTTCCAGTCACAGTTTGTCTGAAGGTTCTCAGCTTTGATGGTGACTTTCTTTTCTGGGTCAAAGACCACTAAATCTGCATCACTTCCTATAGCTATTGTGCCTTTCTCAGGATACATGCCGAACAGCTTGGCGGGGTTGGTGCTGACAAGTGAAACAATTTGGTTCACCGAGAATCCTCGTTTCCCAACACCTTCTGTATACATGAGTGGCACCATGGTTTCAACACCAGGCATTCCAAATGGAATCTTTCTGAAGTCGCCGTTCCAAGCAGCCTTCTGCTTGGTGTCAAATGTGCAGGTATCTGTAGCTACTATATGTACTTCACCATTGGCGAGGCCTTTCCATAGACGATCGCTATCGTGCGGTTTCTTGATTTGAGGACATGTGGCATAGAGATGACCATTTTCGCCCTTGAAGACCTCATCATCCAGCAACAGGTATTGAGGACAAGTTTCGGCATACACATCCACTCCACGGTTTCTAGCAGCAGCTACTGCATCTGCGCCTTCTCCCGTAGACATATGCACAATGTAGAGTCTGCCACCAGTGACCTCGGCCCATTTGATTGCCCTGATGATAGCCTCCTCTTCGGTGTAGCAGGGTCTGGAGAGGGTATGCCCGTATGCCCCCCACTTCTCCTTTTCCTTTCCGTACCTTTCAATTAACAAATCCAAGACATCGACACTCTCAGCATGCACTCCGATATGACCACCCAGTTTGGATGTTTCCTCAAGTGCACTGAAGAGCATACCATCGTCTGCCATCCAGCCCTCATTCTTGTATATCATAAACATCTTGAAAGTTGGTATCCCATACTCAATTATTTTCATAATCTCTGCTTGTGTCTGAGGAGTCCAGTCTGTTATTGCTGCATGGAGCCCATAGTCAACACACACATTCGGGTCAGCCTCAGCTCTTCTAGCCTCCACAGCTTCCATGATTGGATGCCCCTTTGTTTGAATAGCAAAGTCAAGTATTGTGGTCACACCACCACATGCAGCAGCCTTTGTACCATTCTCGAAGTCATCAGCAGAAACAGTTCCTGAGAATGGAAGTTGAAAGTGGACATGAACATCTATGCCACCAGGAAAAACATACTTCCCTTTTGCATCGACCACCACAGTGTCAGGTCCTGGATCAAGATCTGTCCCAAGACTTGATATTTTTCCAGCCCTGACTCCAACATCAGCAGTATAGATGTCAGCCGCAGTCACAACATTACCGTGTTTGACGATGAGATCTAGCTCGGACATCGGAAGTCCTCCGCAAACTGATGCAAAACTCGCCATAAATCGCTTTGGGAAATGCCTATTAGATGAGAGAAGACCAGTTCAATTCCTCAAGAATCTGGAGTGATAATATTGAGAAATGTCCGTATAGGTCTAGTTCAAGCAACTTGGGAAGGTGATGTATCAGACGAAACCGCCATCGAGGAAAACATTGAGAAGATGATTCGAAAGCATGAGGGATTTGCTACTATTGCGAAACAGCAGGAAGTTCAGATTCTATGTTTTCAGGAATTATTCTATGGACCCTATTTCTGTGCTGAACAAAACAGAAAGTGGTACAAATATGCTGAACCAATTCCAGGTCCCCTGACTAAACGGATGCAGAAACTTGCTAAAGACAACAAACTGGTTCTAATTGCTCCTATGTATGAGGAAGAGTTAGTGGGTGTATACTATAATACAGCGATTGTAATTGATTCTGATGGGACATTGTTAGGCAAATTTAGGAAAATGCACATCCCACATCTGGACCCTGGTTTCTGGGAGAAATTCTATTTTAGACCTGGAAATCTCGGATACCCTGTCTTCAACACATCGGTCGCGAAGATCGGTGTCTATATCTGCTATGACCGTCATTTTCCAGAAGGGGCTCGTGCACTTGGATTGAATGGGGCAGAGATAGTCTTCAATCCCTCGGCTACTGTAGCTGGTCTCTCTGAGCACCTCTGGGGTATAGAACAACCAGCACACGCTGTTGCTAATGGATACTTCATAGCGGCCATAAATCGAGTGGGTGAGGAGCCATGGAAGACTGGTACATTCTACGGTAGTTCATACATTGCAGACCCACGAGGACAAATGATAGTCGAAGGCTCTCGAGATAAGGAAGAGCTTATTGTGGGTGACATTGATCTTGATATGATTCGGGAAGTCCGAGACACTTGGCAGTTCTTTCGAGACCGTAGACCAGATAGTTATGACGATCTCACCAAGCTATGACTGATTGCTTACAGACCCTTTTCCGCTTTGGCTATAGCATCATCGAGAATGGAACAGGCCTTGTCAATCTGTTCCTTGGTCAACTCCAGAGGTGGCTGAAGTCGGATCACATTGTTATCGAGCCCACCCTTTCCAATGAGGAGTCCCTCTTCTCTACAAACCTCCATAACGGTTAGCATTTCCTGCATAGCTGGCTCCTTTGTTGTTTGGTCACGAACCAATTCTACACCCAACATCATACCCTGACCCCGGACATCACCTATCAGTTTGTGGTCCTTTTGAAGTTCATCCAGATTTCTCTTCAGTTGGCCGCCCAACTTTGCAGCCTTATCCAGATAGTTCTCTTCCTGTATGATTTCAATCACAGCGACTGCAGCAGCACAGGACAAAGGATTTCCTCCGAAAGTTGCGAATGCATCAGTCACAGTATAGTCAGCAACAAACTCTGGACGAGAGATGAATCCGCCAATGGGAATTCCACTTCCGAAACCTTTTGCCATTGTGATGATGTCAGGTTCTACTCCAGTGTGTTGTATTCCCCACCAATTTCCACCAGTCCGCCCAAAACCAGTCTGAACCTCATCAGAGATGTAGATTCCATTATACTCCTTCACAATTTCACCAACAATCTTGAAGTATTCAGCTGGGGGTTGGACAATCCCTCCAACTCCTTGGATAGGTTCTGCAATGAATGCAGCAATTGCTTTGTTAGTCTGCGTGCGGATCACTTCTCTTAGATAGTGAGCACATTCCATATCACATCCCGGATGCTCCTTACCAAAGGGACATCGATAGCAGTACCCATAGGGTGTGAACCGAACTCCGGAGGGGTGTGCCTCAGGGAAGGTTCGCCACCCTGCGCTAGAGAGTTCACGGGCAAGAGTTGTTCGACCATGATATGCTCTTTGGCATGCAATGATGTATGGATTACCTGTGTATTTTCGAACCATGGTAAGTGCGGCTTCATTAGCTTCAGAACCACTATTGACAATGAATGAGTGGGTCAAACCCTTGGGGGCTATTTCAGCAAGCTGTTTCACAAGCACTGCATATGGAATTGTCGAGTAGAGAGAGCTAGTGTACACAAGACGCTCGGCTTGCCATTGGATAGTAGACACATATTTTGGATGATTATATCCTGTGATTGTCGTACAGATTCCAGCAAAAAGGTCAATGTACTCTTTCCCTGCAGCGTCTTTCAAAATTGCACCCTCGCCATCAACAAAGAGAACAGGGTCTTCGTAGTAGTGACCTACCGCAGGTGCGAGGAATTTCTTCTCAATCTCAAGAATCTCTTTTTGGGAGTATTTCCTTGTAAGGTCCTTTGGGACAAGCTTGTCATTCACCACAATCACCACTTCTGAATTTATGGAACACACCGAGGAAACACTTCCCTAAAGGCCTTTAGGGACGTAGTATTACTACCAAAAAGCTGGAGGAAGATTCAATCATGTCCTCTAATCAATTGGAAATAGAGTTCGCAGGTATCACTTTCAAAAATCCGTTCATGTTATCGTCTGCACCACCAACAATGGATGCTCACCATATCATTAGGGCAGCAAAGTTAGGATGGGGCGGAGCTGTGATGAAAACTGTAACTGAGGAACCCACTGTTGATCCGAGAACTCGATTGGGTGTTCTGCGTCGAAATGGAAAGGCCATTGGAATGAACAATATTGAGCTACTCTCACGAAAACCTCTTTCGACTTGGACGGATGATTGGATTCCTAGGATAAAACAAGAGGCGCCTGAGGACTTCGTCTTCGTTGCAAGTATGATGAGTGGACCTGAGCCAGAAGGTTGGACAACACTTGCAGAAACTATGTCACAGACCGGAGCAGATGCTATTGAGTTAAACGTGTCATGCCCCCACGGTTCGCCGGAGAAACATATGGGAGCATTCATCGGTCAAGATTCTACTCTTGTCGAACGTGTGACTCAAGCAGCCAAGAAGGGGACTGACCTACCTATCATCGTGAAGTTGACACCCAATGTGACTGACATTGTACCAATAGCAAAGGCTGCTGCTAAGGGAGGAGCGGATGCAGTTTCTGCAATCAATACGGTCGAATCACTCATCGGTATTGATATTGAAACAGCGACTCCTCTACCCATTGCATATGGTGTTGACAAGAAGGAGCAGTTTAGCACCTATGGTGGATTTTGTGGCCCAGCAGTCAAGCCATTGGGACTTCGATTTGTATCTCAGATTGCAAAAGCAATTCCAAATCTTCCAATTTCCGGAATAGGTGGAATTGAGAACTGGAGGAACGCTATCGAATATCACATGGTTGGAGCAAGAACCTTGCAGATTTGCACCGCCGTAATGTGGTACGGCTTCTCGATAATCAAAAACCTCACAAAAGGAGTTGCTGAGTTTTTGGAAAGGAAGAGCTATGGTTCTCTCGAGGATGTCGTAGGTCAAGCACTCCCGAAAATCACGACTTGGACTGCTCTGAGCAAACTTCCTCCATTAGTTGCTAAGGTGACTGAGAAATGTAGCGGTTGTAAGGACTGTGTCATTGCATGTGCTGATGGAGGGTATGTTGCCATTCAGATGAGGGAGAAAAAAGCAATAATCAATCCTGAGAAATGTGATGGTTGTGGACTTTGCTATGTCGTGTGCAGAGATAACGCGATTGAGTTCGTACATACAAATTGACTGTACGCAAGAATCAAATAGACATCGAGGCGAGTATTGAGTTCCGAACTGGAAGTGACCATTTTGACAGTTGAAGTTGTGAAGAACTACATCAATGGACGATGGGTTGAGTCCAAGGCTAAAGAAACTCGAGATGTGTTCAATCCAGCCACAGGCGAGCTGATAGCCAAGACTCCAATGAGTACTGCTGAAGAAACCCATGAGGCAATAGCAGCTGCAAAAGCGGCATATGATCGATGGCGAGCAACACCTGTTTTCACGAGGGTGCGACATCTAAACAGAATCAGAGATGCCTTTGAGGAAAACTTTGAGGAACTCTCGAAGATACTTACAATGGAACAGGGCAAGGCTATTGACGAGGCACGTGGAGAATACCGTCGTACAATCGAGAATCTAGAATGTGCAACAAGTATTCCTTCACTACAGATGGGTTACAACACAGAAGATATTGCAGCGGGAATAGATGAAATGGTCATCAAACAACCTCTTGGAGTGTTCTTCTGCGTCGCTCCATTCAATTTTCCGGGAATGGTTCCAACATGGTTTTGGCCTTTTGCTATCGGAGTTGGCAATACATACATCGTGAAGCCTTCGGAACAAGTACCATTAAGTCAAGTCAATCAGTTTGAGATCATTCATGAACTTGGGTTGCCAAAAGGAGTTCTAAACATGATCCATGGCGGTCCTGAAGCTGTCAATGCACTTCTAGAGAGTCCGGATACAGTAGGTATATCCTTTGTTGGATCCACTCCTGTTGGTAAGCTACTATACAAAAAAGCTGGAGAACAAGGAAAACGAGCTCAAGTTCAGGGTGGTGCAAAGAATTTCCTCACCATAATGCCTGATGCAGATATAGAACGAACTGTGCCAGCTCTCATTACATCATTCTATGGTTGCACGGGTCAACGATGTCTTGCGGGTGGTGTCCTACTGGCTGTTGGCGATATCTATGAGCCCCTCAAGAAAGCGCTTGTTGAGGCTGCCAAGAAATATAGTGTTGGAAATGGCTTGGAAGAAGGTGTCCAAATGGGACCATTAGCATCTAAGAAGGGAATGGAAAACGTCCTCGGATATATTGAGAAAGGGCTCAAAGAAGGTGCAGAATTACTACTTGATGGTCGCGGAATTGAAGTTCCAGGACATCCAAATGGATACTTCATTGGACCCACCATCTTCGATAAGGTCACACCCGAGATGACTATTGCGAAAGAGGAGATTTTTGGACCTGTCATTCCAATAATTCAGGTCAAGGATCTCGAAGAAGCCATAGACATTATCCATGCTAATCCTTATGGAAATGCATCTTCGGTATTCACATCGAGTGGGAAGATTGCACGTGACTATCAATACAGAGTGAAGGCAGGAAACATTGGCATCAATATCGGAGTTGTCGCGCCTATTGCAACATTTCCATTCTCAGGAATGAAAGACTCATTCTTAGGAGATTTGCATGGGCAAGGTCAAGATGCAGTTGATTTCTTCACAGAGAACAAGGTAGTCATCACTCGATGGTTCTAATTTCAGGTGGTAAAAGTGGAGCTTGGAACCTTTGGAGCGATACTAAAGTTTGCATTGGAAACTGAAAAAGAAGTAAACAGATTTTATGAGTCTGTAATCAATCTGGTAAAGGATAAGAACAAAATCACTCTGTATCAAGATCTGCTCAAGCGTGGAGAGAAACGACTCAAGACTCTAGAGAGAGTGCGCAGAGAGAACGTGACTGAGATGATTCTTGAACCTATCACTGGTCTGGATTCTGAGAACTATAAATTTGAAACAGAAATACCAAAGGATGCTCCAGAAAAAGAAATCCAGGAATTAGCTATGAAAATAGAGAAAGGACTTCTTGAGTTTTATATTCGTGCTGCAGAAAAAATAGACTTCTTGGTTGAGGCTGCATACTCCTTCGAATTACTTGCAGAGGCAAATGAGAACGCGATTCGGAGTCTATCCTAAACGTTTAGTTATTTTTGATTCTTCCAAGGACTCTCAGATTGATCAGAAGTAGAATCTCCAGCCACCTGTTCTTCCCACCAATATTTGGACCGTTCAACTCCATCCCATGGCACTTTCGCCTCAGGCATGGGCAGTCTCCATAATATCAAGATTCCAACAATCATCATTATTGGAACTGGTGCGTTGATGATGAAGATCCCTCCTCCTAACAGGTTCATTATTATGACTGGTATAAAAATGATGATAAATGGGAGATCAGCCAGAACTGCAGCAACTGCAGTACGACCTCTAGTGGTTCGACCTTTGTAGTACTTATTAATCTGATAAGGTAGTGCTAGGCGAAAGAGAAAGAAGGGGAAGATAATCATCAGCGAATATGGGGAGGGGGTAACTAGTTCAAAGGTCGTTCCAAACTCTGAAGAATACATGATCCACGATATGGCAACAATAGTGAGTGAATAACCCCAATATCCAGAATATGTTACGGCAAGTGGTGCAAAAGCGGCTAAAATCAACAATAGAATGATAATCAGTTTTGGGATATTTGAATCTGCAATATCAGATCCATCTACGGGTTTTTTTTCAGTATCTGAATCTCCCAACTATTCCACCTGTATTACAGGATAAGCAAGAGATTATGAATTCTGCGTTATTCGCTATTGTGAAACAAGCTTTGTTGCTTTGAAGTCTATTCGAATCTCATTGAGCTGGGATGTTAGACTCAAATATTGCTCATCGTCGTGTAATGCTTGAATCCTATTTTGATAGTCGTCTTCATTATCATAGCTGACCATGTAATAACTCTCATGGGGATTCTCAACACTCTTCCAGCGGCCAATTACATTAATGCCATGTTGTTCATACAGCTTGCGGAAACCTTCCCGAAGTTCATCCATTTTCTCAACTGCATTCTGTTTTACTTTAGTATGGTATAGCATCACGAGCGGCATGATGATTCACAATAAACTATTGTTAACTAATAGATTTATGCTTGTGGGTGAGGCTCAATGGTCGTTTCAATTACATATCCATTGAAAAATATCTATAGGTCAGCACTGTATCATCTTGGTCAGGGATTCTAGATGAAGCCAGTTGAATTGATAATCGCAGGAGCTGGAGATAGAGGATCTGTCTATGCATCTTATGCCAAGGTACGTCCAAAAAGAGCCAAGGTAGTCGGAGTGGCTGAGCCTCGTGATTTCTATCGCGAGAAAATGGTAAAGGAGTATAATATCCCTGAAGACTATGTCTTCACAGATTGGAAAGACATGGCGAAGAAAGACAAATTCGCCGACGCGGTGATTATTGCCACTCGCGACCACATGCATAAGGCTCCTACACTAGCATTTGCTAAGAAAAACTACCATATCCTTCTAGAGAAACCAATGGCTCCTGATGAGAAGAGCTGCAGGGACATCACAAAGACTGTCAAGTCGAGGGATATCATCTTTGCAGTAGGTCATGTACTGCGATACACGAGATACACTCAGAAACTCAAGTCAATCATCGATTCTGGATTCATTGGAGATTTGGTTAGCATCCAGCGATTGGAACCGGTTGGATACTGGCATCAAGCTCATTCATTTGTGAGGGGAAACTGGAGGAATGAGAAAGAGTCCTCCTTCATGCTTCTTTCTAAATCATGTCATGATTTGGACTGGATTCGATATATTATAGGCGAAAAATGCACTGCAGTATCTTCCTTTGGATCACTGACTCATTTTCGCAGTGAGAACAAACCACAAACCGCGGGTAGCAACTGTATGGAGTGTGATTATGAACCGGAGTGTCCATACTCTGCGAAGAGAATCTATCTCAATCTATTTGAGAAAGGAAAAACAGGGTGGCCAGTCAGTGTAATCACAACTGACCTGACTAGGGGCGGTATTATCCGAGCTATCAGAAATGGACCTTATGGCCGCTGCGTCTATGACTGTGATAATGATGTCGTGGATCATCAAGTTGTAAATATGGAATTCGAAGGGGGTCAAACTGCTTCATTCACAATGACAGGTTTTACCAAAGCAAGGCAAAGAGAAACCCGGATATTTGGAACAGAGGGAGAGATATACGGCAACGGAACGAAGATACAGCTCTATCACTTTGTGAACGGTGCTCAGGTAATCATCGATACATCAGAAGATGACCCAGCATCACTCGCAGATCACGGAGGTGGAGACTATGCACTGATGGATGCATTTGTGTCTGCAGTTGCTGAGAATGATCCAAGAAAGATTCTCTCAGGTCCGGAAGAAACTCTTGAAACACACTTGATGACATTTGCAGCAGAACAAAGTAGGAAGGAAGGAAAGACAA
>PJET01000062.1 GCA_002825515.1 Candidatus Thorarchaeota archaeon MP11T_1
GGGAACTTTCCTTAGAGTAATCGCGCGTCCCAATTCCAAAGAAAAGAATTTTGTCGCAGAAATCTCTTCAGAGGGCATTGTTGTCAACTTGAAGAGTCCTGCAAAAGAAGGTAAGGCCAATTCTGAGCTACTCAGAAGAATGGCGAAATTACTTAGAGTATCTACTGGAAATATTAGGCTTGTTACGGGCCATAAGTCAAAGGAAAAGACACTCCTGATAGATGGTTTCAGTTTGGATGATATCAAGGAAAAACTCGCAAGTGTGACATAGGCAGTTATATACAGGATTTGATGAGAGTCCAAGGTCACACGTGGACTTGAACCAATGGCATACCTTTGACTCGGAGTGAATAGCTATGAAGGACCGAACAAGAAGATTCCTGGGCTTTATTTTTGCAGGATTCATTTCTTATGTTCTCATAGCTATGGTTTTTGGTCGCTTTGTTGAACCCGCTGTTATCATTGCTCTTCTAACATCTTTAGTATTTCTCTACCTTTCCCTATATAGACCTCCACCTAAGTTTTCAGAACTCGTGACAATATTCTGCTTCTCTATTATCCTAACTCCCCTCAGCTTCAACATGGGTATTTTCTCCGAGATGGTGATTATTGCAATTGCTATCGCCTTGACGTATTTGGCAATCACCACTATTTTCAGACCAGATGTGACCAAGGCATTACTTGCGGGGTCATTTTTGGCTGGCGCAATATACTCTCTGGTTCTTATGTTTCAAGGACGATGGTATCATCTTGATGTCATTATTGCTCTTGGCACAACCTTGACGCTACTCTATTTTACATTGCATAGACCCTCAATGGAAATAAGAGAACTAGTCTTAATCGTATTCTTTACTGTCATCTATTTGCCGTTCAGTCTGGTTACCGGGATATTTTCAGAGATGACAATTGTGACCGTTGGAGGTCTTGTGATCTATTTAGTGATGACCACGGAAATTAGACCTAATCCAAAGAAATCACTGCTTGTAGGATTATTTTCAGCGGGGATTTTTTACACACTTGTACTAATGGCAGAGGGCAGATGGTATCATCCCGATGTCATCTTTGCGCTTATTCTTGAGATAACTCTTCTTTACCTATCAGTCTTCAAACCGCCGCCAGATAAGAAAGAATTAGGAGCAATAACTGCTTTGATGTTGACGTATCTAGTTCTCAGTGCCTACTTCGCATTCTTTACTGAAGCAGTTGTCATGGCTATTGGTGGTCTTGCTCTCTATGGTATTGTCAGGGCTGAGCCAAAATTTCCACTCACAAAAAGAGCATTGGGAACAGGATTGATCGTCGGAATAGTTATGACATTCATGGGCATCTACCTGGGTCTTAAGCTCGGAGTCATATTCCTAGTGGGTGCGGAGATGCTGGGTGCCATCTTCCTTAGCGTATATGGCAGGTATACTCGAGAAGAAAACACAGTGGTTGTTGCTATAGCAAACTCCTCGTCCATGGTTGCCATTGGGGTAATGCTCGTTTATCCAGCTCTTGCTATATTCAAACCTGAGAATCCTCTCTTCAATACAGCTTCCATTGCCTATGACCCGACAGCTACACTGTTGTTCATCGCAGTCACTACTGGTATCAGTGCCATTTTTGGAATCATTCTTTTAGCCCCATTGAGAACACGTTTTGAGAAGGAAGCTTGGCCTCAGGTACAACCTCAGGCGGAATGCATTAACTCCATCGGGGGAGATATGGAGGCGAAAAAGGCTGTTGGTGTAGGTCTAGCTGCATCAGGTGCATGGGTGGGTGCTACAAAAATCGTCGAGGGTACGACGAGTACATCTCTGGGCACAATTCCAAGAGCACTGGCGCCCATCATTCCTGCCGCAAGTGCAATTCCCGATTGGATTGGGATAGGCAACTCACCAATGATTGCTGGAATCGGATTCTTTGTTGGTTGGAAACGTGCAGTCGTCATGGGAATAGGAAGCATAATCTCGATTCTCGTATGGATATTCCTTGAAGGAGCCAGTGGAACAGTTACTTATAGTGCACACCTCAAAAGACCAGAAATATTGTATTTTGCTCTTGGTCTGTTTGTCACAGTGATTCTTGGAGATATTCTTAGTGGGAGAGAGGAGAAGAATCTCACTCCAGAGGAATTAGAAGAGAGAACTCAGAAGATTGATGGGGACGGAGCTATAGTAATTGATTCTCCACACAAGTCAGAGATGTTACCCAGAGTCCTCAGAGTGAAAGAGGAACTCTTCTCGATAGAAACATTCAAGGAAGAGATTCGAGAGATAGTAGACAATCCGAGGGAATACCTGCGTTCGAGAAGGGGACAGATACCTCCGTGGATTGCGATTTTTTCAATGTGTATATTCATGGTGATTGGAATCATAGTATTTTGGTTCCTTACACCATTCTTGCAGAGCCCGACAGAACCACTCCAGATTCATTGGCTCTTGTTCATCTTTGGTACACCACTTGCTCTGGTTTCAGCATACTTCACAGCCAGAGCTATAAGTGAAACTGGAATGCTCGCTGGATATATCTCAGATATTGTTGCTATTCCAGCCATTCTCTTCTTCAGAGTCACATTCTCAGCAATCACTACTTTCATCGGAATGCTTGGAGCAGTTCAGGATGCAGCCATTGCATTACTTGTACATTTGAAGCTAGGCAAGTTAACTGGCGTACGAGGAAGAGATATTGTGAAGGCTGTGTTTGTAGGCACAATACTTGGAACGACGGTTGGTTCATTAATCACTTTTCAGCTGTTTAGCACCTATGGTTTTGGTGGTCCTGATTTGCCTGCTCCTGCGGCACAACTCTTTGGATTTCTTGTGACAAGTCTGGAGGGAATTGGCGAGGGAATCGGGTTACCGGGATTAGGAGGTCTCGAAGGACTGGATCTCATCATTCAGTTTCTGTATCTCTTTGCATGGGCTGTTTGTGGTTTTCTTGCAGGTCGTGAGTTGAATAGAAGAGGACTCAGTCCAATCAGCCTTGTTGTGGGGGTTCTTATTCCACCAGCAACATCAGTAACTATCTTGATTGGGGGCTACATCAACTACAAATTCAAGAAGAAACAAGAACCAACAGTGAAACTCCCAGAGCATGTGTCACAACAGATTGAGGTATGTGATGCAGGGTATAATAACACCAGTCGAATACTTAGCGGAATAGTTGCAGGAGAAGCAGTTGTAACTGTGATTTGGGTGTTGTGGAGTGCTTTTCTTTAACTATGTTTATCCACATATTCTGCTAGTGATTGTAGAAACTTCGGGAAATCGTTTCTATCAAGACTAGCCCCCGCAGCTGCGGGATGCCCTCCACCCGAACTTCCATCCAGATCCTTGAGTATAATGTTTAGGGTCTTATTGAGATCTAGTTTTGTTCGTCTTCTGCGTAAGCTCATATCGACCTCTTCATCAGACGACCTTGCACTTATGCCAACCCTAGAGTTAGTTACATAGGCTGAGAACTTAGCGCTCTTACCACGATATCCATTGATGGGCATGTCTAATATGTATCCCACTTGACCAAGTTTTCTTGCATTTTGCTGGACATATCTGAATACTTCATGTTCAATCCGTGTTGCCTTGAGTGCCAGAGAAACAATATCATTCATGGAGCTAGGTTTGATACCCATGACTAATTGATGGACCAAATCCTTGGATTCTCTTCGATAATCAATCTCTTGAAGTGCTTGTACAAGTATTCCAGCTTCAAGATAGAGTGTACGTTTATCCACATCGTCGAAATGAGTCTTAGCAAACGGTGTATCATCGCAATAGTCACCGATTGCTCCATAGAGAGCTAGTCGAAGTGCATGTTCAGGTAGTGATTCGGCAAACTTCCTATATACTAGTTCGGCTGCAGATGGACCGGTTTCGTGAAACAAATCTACACGTTTCTCGAGATCTCTATGATGTTTTGTAGTCATGGGGTGGTGGTCAATCCAGTGAATCTTTGTTGAGCTAGGAAACCTATCTAGTGCTCTAATGAGTTCGTCAAACTTCCTTGAGTTAATTGCTATATCACTTACAAGGACTACATCAGGTTTGTCTTTCGCCACACGATACATATCTTGATGAACCTGTGACGGTCGTGTAAAATAAAAATCTGAGCTTGGAAAAACCAGTAGAGCAATAGCACCTGAGGTTATGCCATCAAGATCACCATGACTCAATACAACACTCTTTGTCATTAGGAAGTTCCACCGGGAGCTCTAGCGCTTGAAGGTTTCTTCTAGAGCTCTATCCCATTCATCGACTTCTACCTCATCACTCTTGCGTTTTTTCCGCGCTCTAGCTCGGGCTTTACGTGCCTCTTCAGCTTCTTTCTTTTTGCGAGCCAGCTCCTTCTTCCTTGCTTTTTCAGCCTCTTTCTCTTCCTTTGTGAGTTTCTCTTTTTCAACAACTTCTCTTCTGGAAAACCAGCTGATGACCATTGCTGCAAACGGGAAGAGCAATACTACAGGAACTAGAAATAGCAATACAATTTCGGGTTGAAAGAGTTCTACACTTCCCTGAATACCAGCGGGCAAATTAAGAATCAGAGAAACAACTCCGGGACTCATCAGAATGAAGGATATTGAAACAACGGTGAGGAACCTTATTGCAGAACCAGTAATGGTCGAACCAATTACATACGATGATGATGGCGCTGCAGCTCTCGCAGTCAATTCGTCTCTTGCTCTAGAGTCGGTCTGAAGGAGTTCGTCGACAAAGATTTGAAGCCTACGAACATCAGATACTGCGTCAAGACTTTCCAGAGCGTCCTGAGTTCCAACTACCTTTCGTTCTATTGCTTCTCGGAGAAATGAAAAGGCTGTTGCACCTGTTGTACGACTCATTCCAGTGGTACTCACTTTCTCTCCACGTTCAATTGCATCCTGTTTTCTCGTGGCTTGACGAAGAGCTAGTAACTGCTTCTTTAGAGTTTCTTCACGATCCTCGACCGGTTTTCCAACAGAATAGCTATAGATCATTTGATAGCTAACTTCAAGATAGGCGAACGAAAGAAGCGCTAATGCCTGAGCTGACCTTCCAAGAAAGACAAGGAAGTCGTTAGGGAAGGGATTGAGATCCGGAACGATTAGCATTCTATAAGCAGCTAGTATAACGATTGCTTGAATCGAGAGAAACGCGCCGCCCACATACTTGTGTTCCATGCGAACAAGTGATTGTAGAAATAATGCTATTCCAATTCCTGCAAAGAGAAAATACAGGAAGAGGAACGTGTTGTCCCAGAGAGCGCCAAGAACTTCCATTAGATTTGACTGAAATGAAGTCCAGACTTGGGTGACGTTGGTCAACGGACCTGAGACACCATAGGGTTGCATATACCATGTTCTGAGGACTAAGGTATTATATAGACCAACAATCAGATCGTTAGGCAATGCTCCACCTGCGAAAGCCCCTACTAGACCACTAATCATTGTTGTAGTCATGAAGAAAACAAGAAGTGAAAGAAGTCTGAAGACAGTTACAACAAATGAATATGGGGCATCCCAATGCCAGAAATCGTTGATATCCAAGAGATAGTAAACAAGACCTGCCATACCAGCGAAGGTAGCGATCGATGCAATCCGAAGAGTCCAAGTGACAACCTTCAGAACATCGCCACCCCCTTCTGTTTTGCAGATTCATAGGTCTTGATGATTGTTGGTAAGAAATCTTCGGGACCAACGTTGATAACTTGAATACCGAAGCGTGCAAGTGCTCGCGCAATCTTGTTTCGTCGCTCCCAGAGTTCTTCAGAAACAGCTTCTGACAGCACTTTTTCAACTGGACCAAACTGACCTACTGGTGCTTCAAACCACGGACCGAATGGGCTAATCACCATAGCCTTATGCCCATTAGCCACAAGTGCCTTCATTGCATTAATGAGTGGAGCTGGACTCTGTTCCAAGTCAGTCAACCAGATAATCAATGAGCGCTTCTTACTCTTTGCAATAACATGTGAGATTGCAGTTTCATAGTCACTCCAACCGCGGGGTTCTGCCATGGCAAGTATTTCGAGTACATCATACATATGATTGGGCCTGGTCCCTGGGGGTATATAGCCATGAACCATGTCGCTGAAAACACATGTACCTACCAAGTCCTTTCTTTCAAGACCCATATGAGTGAGCAACACTGCAGCGCGAATGGCATATTCGAGTTTGGTATTCTCAGGATAACCATTGCCCATACTACCACTGCTATCAACCATACAGATGACCTGCACATTCTTCTCTTGCTCCCACTGTTTGATGACCATGTCCCCACGTTTTGCGCTTACTTTCCAATCAATGAGTCTGAATTCATCTCCGGGCACATATTCTCTGAAACCAGCAAAGTCAGTACCCATTCCTACAGTCTTGGTGCGATGTGCACCAAACATGAGACCGAGCTGTCTTTGTTTCCCTAAGGCCTCCATACGGCGGACATCTTTCCAGGTAGGATAGACCAGAACCTCGGTCTGTTCTTTCAATATTCGTTTGTAATAGTGAAGTCCAAGTCGATCACGCATAATGACCTCTGTGGGTCCGAGATAATAACGTCCACGCATCCTTGCTTGGAGAATGTATGCGAAAGTCATGCTACTGCCAGGCTCAATCCTAGAAGCTATGAAATTCTCACCAATGGCGAGTATCCATGTTTCAGGATATTGATCATGAACCTCAATAAAGTCGAAGTGACGTCGAGATGCATTACGAATTGTGACTCGAACACGGATGAAATCGCCTGAAAATACTTTGACTTTGTCAATTTGACGATCCACCTCAATACCAGCTAGATTAGCAGTCAGAGCAAAGAGAGGTAGTGTGACTACAAGACCAATCACAAGATAGACTCCAAGGAGTACGAGGTAGAAGTTTAGGAAAGAGAATCCACTGGTTAACAATAGAACTCCTGCGAAGACTACCACGAAACCTCTCTGAGTTATCACTAGCTAACGTCTCCATCGATGTATCAACATGATTATTTTGGACAGTCCACTTCGCCTAGTATCTTTGCTACTACACGTTCCACAGTTAGTCCTTCAAGCTCAGCCTCTGGCTTTAGAATGAGTCTGTGATTCAGTGCTTGAACTGACAAACGCCGGACATCCTCTGGCACAACATAGTCTCTTCCATCCATTGCAGCTCGGGTCTTTGCCCCATTCATTAAGACTAGAGATGCTCTTGGAGAACCACCAAGCAGAATCTGTGGGTCATTACGGGTGCGAATCACAATATCCCGGATGTAGTTAATGACATCTTCTTCAATGAAGATTGTTCTGCAAGTATTCTGCATTCTCACAAGTGCGGATGGGTCAGCCAGAACATTGAGATCTGTTGCTTCACCCAAGTGTTTCCTACGGATGACCTCAGCCTCTTCTGACTCCGTTGGATAGTCGAGTATCAATCGAAACATGAACCTGTCAAGCTGTGCTTCAGGAAGTGGATAGGTACCTTCCTGTTCCACAGGGTTCTGTGTTGCAATAATCAAGAATGGTCTTGGAAGCTTTCTAGTCACACCTTCGATTGAAACTTGTCTCTCTTCCATCACTTCTAGCAACGCACTCTGAGATTTTGGAGGACATCTGTTTATCTCATCAGCTAACACAAGGTTCGAGAACACTGGACCCTTACGGAACCAGAACTCACCTGTTCGCTGATTGAAAACATTACTCCCTAGCAAGTCAGCAGGGAGGGTATCCACAGTTAGCTGTATTCGTTTGAATGCACAGCCTAGGATTGATGCGAAAGTACGAGCCATGTATGTCTTTGCTAGACCAGGCACACCCTCAAGCACAACATGACCGTTGGATAGGAATGCAATTAGGACGTCCCGAAGAGCGTCATCCTTGCCAACGATTATCCGGCCGCATTCTCGAATAATATCACTCGTGACTTTGTGCACCTCATCAATCGACATAGTCGCTGTGGGATCCACCGTCACAGTGTCGTTCGTTTCTTCTGTTGTCAATTTTCTTCTACCTCTATTTTCTTGTATCAATCATATTTGATTGGATATTACGCATGAAGAAGAAGAGCGCCATCATTTCGCTCTCCTTGATTTTGATATTTTGATCAGAGGATATCTCCTCGATTCGTCTAATCATCCTGAAAAATTCGTCTTCCTTCAGTTTGGTATCTTTGTAACGCATGACATCCCATACCTTGTTGGGATCATACTCGGTCCATTGCTGAGCTTTTCTTAGGCCGCGCCTAAGTCTCCTGTATAGCATCTTTACTACACGTGCATAGTTTCCTTCTGTCCGATAGTAGGACATTCGTTCGCTGAAGTATGTCTTTCCCCTTCTTAGGAAGACATCTGATACACTCTTGACCTCTGGTTTCTTTATGTCAGGTAGGTACTTCCTGATGCCAACAGCTGTGAATAAGGGATAGATTGCTGACAGCATAGGTAGGGATGATAACCATAAGACACGACCCAGATATAGTCCAAAGAAGAATTCACTATCGGAGAATGGAATTTCAAGAAGCTGTTCACAAAATAACACAGGTTGTGATGTATCACCATGTGTGAGCCATTCAATGATATTTGAACTAAACTGTTGATTACCAGAGAATCTGCCCCACATGTCATTGTTGAAGATACTAGGGTCACTGACTGCAACTAATCTTCCACCTGTAGATCCATTTATGCCAGAGAAATCAATTGCACCTGCTACGGGGAGACTTCCACTCAACTCGTACGGATCGGGGTCAGGTGTATCATCACTTATGTTCGTTTCACACCAAGAACGACGTGTGGTCCAGGCAATTCCGGCTTGTCCGAGAACGCAGTAGGGATTGATAGCTGATGCCCAGTTGAGATGGAGCTCAGTCACCCCTGCAGTCAAGAATCCTCCATCAACACCCGCTCTGAAATCTCTGATTATAGGTAATCTTGGTTCCTTGGTTGTATCATAAGAGTCTAGGTCAAGTAGGACACCTTTGGCAAACGTCAACAGACCTGCACTACGATTATCACCTGAGAGTGCACCAAAGAAATAATTCAGCCAATATAATGAAGAGTTCGCGGACCCAAAGTCATCTGCTATGAGCACACCGCCTCCAGCTACTAAGTGCGAATATATTACCAATGCAGCATCTAAAGTGAAATCTCTCACCGGACCCATGATTGCAATTACTGCTGACCCATTATACCGTGTCGCGACACTCATACTTGCTTGAATTGACAGGACCTGTCGTCCTGTATCAGAAATACTGGATGAGAACTGGCTGAGACCATACTCTGTCTCATTGTAAATCGAGAAGTCATAGCCATACGTGGATGTAGCTCCAACCAACGGACCCGCAGCTAGGACTATCACTGGAGTCCATGAAAGGAAGAACAGAATGACTTGACCATACTCTTTCCAGCCCATCAGTATCTCTCCATATTCTCACTCTACTGGTGCGGTTGAGTCAATTCTGGGATATAGATCTGTGAATATTCGGACTGCATCTTCATATCTCTCGCGGGTCATCTCGTGATGCGAGAAGCGAGCCTCCTCGTATGTCTGCACGAACTGTTCAACAGTTGCAAGATCAAGCGGGATTGTCTGAAGTACTCGGTCCAAGTACTCGCGGGCGGTTTCGTTGTGACTACGCTCTGAGCCAATCTTTGTGCCACACATCTGCTCAAAGGTCCGGTACGCTAATGTTATCGACGCGCCATACTTTCCAGCATCTGCCAGCTTCTTGATGTTTCGTAACTTGGTTGGTATGTCAATCCCTCGTGATATCACAGTACTGCGGAACATTCCTTTTACGATATACAGATACGCCAGAACGGCGACTACTGCACCTATAAGTAAGATACCTGCTATGAGTAAATCTGCTCCTTGCAATGGATTATCACCTACTGTTTGAATATTGATTGTGAAGCCATCATAAAACACGGGTGTGACTTCGGTTGATAAGAGTGTAAGTGTGAAGGATATAGAAGTTCCTTCAGTGTATGGTCCAAGGCCATAGGACACAATACCATCAGACCCGGTGAATAATGGATAATTATCAGTACCGTTCAGTGTCAAACGGACTTCTCGATTAACAATTGGGTTACCACTTGGATCCAAGAGAGCCACTTCTAAAGAGAATCGCGCTCCAGGATCTATTCTTCGTGGAGTTAAAGGTTGGAAATCAACCTCTGTGAAAACATGAATTGAATTGGTTGACTCAAATGAGTCAGGATCGATGAAGGATCCACCAGCATAGTTTGCAGTGATGGTGAAGAAACCATCTCCTTCTGCCCATGAAAGGGGTACAGCCAACACGATGGTCATTCTACCGCTGGGATCAGTAATCTGAATATTAGCAATATTAGTAGAGCCAAGACTCAATGTGACCCATTCTTCATCCAATGGGTTAGCATCGTCATCGAATAGTTGAACATCAACTGAGAAGCTCTCACCAGGCATGATTGAAACCTGATTGATTTGAACATCAACTTCTGAGGCAATGTAGACATCGATGAACCATGCTACAGGACCATTCCTCATATCGTGATATGGGGATATGACGTAAACACTGATGTTGTAAGTGCCGGGTAAAACACTTTGGAGTACATTGATGTTGATTGTGAATGAGCCATCTGAAGTAGTGACTGCAGTGAATCCTGTGGGAGTGTGATTGTAGAGCGCCTCCACCCTCACTGAATCTGCTGCAAACCCGCCATCATTTAGGACATAACCTGTCACTTGGAGTGTATCTCCACGACTCACAGTGTTAATAATAGGAGCTGGGTCAAGAAACACATCCACACGTTCCAGCACGGTGACATCGCTGAAGGGCTCAAGTATGTCAAGTGTTCCAA
>PJET01000063.1 GCA_002825515.1 Candidatus Thorarchaeota archaeon MP11T_1
TCTTCTCGTTAGCAATGTAGACAGCCTCGTTCTCACACCGTGTCATTGTTCTCGGTCCTAAAGTCATGAATGATCCACCCAGGTGCTCAGTCTGGCACCGGTCAGGATCGACCGGTACCAGTTTTACCTGTTCTCTCTTCTTTGCCACTCTATTCCTCCTTTATTGTGGCCTCGGCAAACCTTTCAACCTCGACCAGTTTGTTCTTCAACACAATCTCCAGTTCTTTGCCCTTGAAAACGGCTACTTCCTCTCTCGGTCTACCTCTTTTCACGTACTCCAGAATGAACCCTTCAGCCTCTTCCTTGGTGTGGCATTTCTTCCATCCCCAGAGTATTCCGTTCTCAAGACCTCCGTGAAGGACCAGGTAATATTCCTGGCCCTTTGGAAATTCGTTCTCACTCATCGCCGATTTTGAGTTTACGCTTCCGCTGGGTGGTCTTTGGCGTCTCTTCTTTCTCCTCCTTATAAGGCATCAGCCGTTTGGAGCAGAACATGAAGAGCATGAAGTCTCCGTCCCTGCCAATACCAAGCTTAATGTCAAGAGGCTCAGTATAATAAGGACTGCTTGGCCCATCCTTCATATCAATGATTGGCTCATCCAGGACTTCAACAACGATCGCAGGCTCGCCATCTTTCGGCCATCTCTTATTACTCATTCCCGGCTTCCAGGTGACTAGATCACCAACCTTGAATTTGTATGTCTTGCTGTAGGATTTGAAAGCCTTTTTCAGGAACTCTGGAGTGACTGGTGTTCCTCCGTTACGGTTCTCTTCTTCACAACCACTGCACTGAGCTGAACCACTTGAAATCATTGCTCCGAGTAAACTACCGATCATGTCTCTCTGACTCATACTAATTCTCCTCTCTTGATGGAGTGTTTATTTCGACGATCATTACATCGTCCAGGTCTGCCCAAGGTGACTCCTTGGCGTCCTCGTAACTATCATACACTTCTCGGTCCAGGACTTCTCTACTGTCCAGGTCCATTATTATCCATGGCATGAAGCTTCTCCCTTCTCCGCTCGTTGAAGAGCGGTGAACAGCACCCAGCACCGAACGCTGGACTGATATCGGCGCCGGGCATGTTCTTAATTAGTTCAAATACGGTACACATGTTATCATTACTAAGATACTTGCACTTATCATCTTCCCATTTGCCAAAGGCACAGGGCCTGACAGTGCAGCAGTACCCGCATTGTACACATTCATTCATTTGGAATCGTTAGCCTCCTTCTACAAATTAATGGTTTACTCAAAGCCTCGACATCAGGATCAGCAACTGTCACCCTTCCGTCCAGGGATATTATGTCATGCATCATCGTTAACAGATTAAGGACAGCATTATAATACTGACGTTCACTAGGGGATGGGGAATCTCCTTCATCCCGTATGAACTTCATAAGCTTCCTCAGTTTATACAGGTTAACCCTGATCTCTTTCATTGGGGTATCCTTAACTTCCTCCCGCCTTCGGGCTTCTTTGCAGGTCTTTTCCTGTCAATAAACTTCTTCGGGATCTTTGCTTTCTCTTCAATGAACACTGCAGCCCTCTGTCTATCGTTGTCGTCCACCTCCTTTGATGACAGTATCGTCCAGTCACCATAAAACGAACCGTCATAATATACCAAGTCTTCAAAATATAAAAGCTCACCGATCTCATCACCCTCGTCATCAAATGAAAGCCTGATTGTTGTGGCGTAGGTATTGTGGACCTGATGGACAAGGAATATCGGACCATCAAATCCCCAGTCAGGGAGGTCCTCATCCGGATGCTTCCTGCCGTGAAACAAACACACCATCAAAGGAGCGTCCCAGTCAACTTCGAGAACTTTTTCTACAGTCCAGGTATCATTATCCAGTGCCTCTACATACTCCATTTGAGACTCTTCATAATGTCCTTCTCCCCTGGCTACTCGGTCTATGGCGTCTTCAGCATCAGCAGCCACAATAGTTACTGGTTGACAATGGCGTTCCATGCGGCCTACAATGAATCTCGGCATCACTCCTCCTTCCTAGGCGCCTTGAAAAAGGATTCTGCCTCCTCAACGTTGAGCAACCCGCTCCCACCTTCAACCTCTGTTATACACATGTCGATGTTAAGCTTCCTGATTGGATGCTTCCGTTGCTCCTCACAAATTGGGCAGTCTGGCGGCATGTGCACACCTCGCTGAGCCAGTTTTATGCAGGCCCGGATGCATTCTTCGTTGAACTTATCCCAGCACTCGAAGCACACAACAGTGACCTTCTTGAGCACTGGGTTCATGTCCGGCTGCGTAGGCTTTCCTTCAAAATTGTGCCCCACTAAACCACCATCTACACCTACCATGATATTACCTGCGATCATGATAAAACTTCTGCTCTTTGGGTCGTGATCTTTGTGGCATATCTTGCATTTAAAATGCCCGGCGTCTCTCAGCTTCCACACCTTACCCATTGTCAGCATCGAAGTTCAGCTTTCGTTTGGGTTTCTTTGCCTGGAGCTCGTCTTTCATCTTGGCCGCAAAGACCTTGCTTACATTAGCGTACTTGGACAGCTGACCGGCCAGAATTGAACCGGTCAGTGTTGCCAGAACAATGTAGGCTTCAACATAACCCTTGCCCCGTGCTTCCTCGCTCAGCGAGTTCAGTCTGTTCATGAACTCCCGGAATGAAGGATCAGTATACATACTATCTTCACTCATCATTGCCCTCCTTTCGGAATGTTGAGTTTTCTGATTTGCTTGATCTCCTCTGGCGGTTTGACTGGTTCTACTTTATGGATCCATTCGGATATTTCAAACTTGCCTTGAGGAGTATATACGTACTCTTCGTACTCAGTTTCGTACACATTCATACTCTCAATAGCATACCCCCATCGAGCCCCATCTTCTCCTATAAATTCCAGCCAAGTTCTCTGCCCTTTAGGGATGAGCATGGAAATTATTTCTGCCAACAAGCCTGTTCCGTAGTGCTTGCTGTAGAACTCCATGTCCGTAGGGTAGAATAGAACATGACCAGAATCACCTTTGTATTCGAAGGTATAGAACATTTGTCCAACTTGACTAACGATCCCCTCTTTGTTTGTCTCAGCAACGTGATGGAAGTCTGAATGGTTCTTGACTTCTCGACAGTTCATTGTCTGAAGAACTCTCTTGTCAAACTGGACTCCGCTCCAACCTGAAGGGTAGACGAAGATGGGCTCAGGGCATCGCAGCTCTGAATCATACCCCATCGTTATTTCTCCCAATCAATGTTAAGCTTCCTGCGAAACTTCTTCTCGGGCTTCTTCATCCAGTCTTTGTAAGGGCATTCTGTCTTCCACTCTGAGACCAAAGTCTTGTCAGTATCCAGCACCATCTCGGCATGTGTTGATATGATCTCCCGTTTGGAGATTGCAAATCCTCTCATGTCACGGTCATCATCGTCATCAAAGATGATGTGTGTCTTGGATCCTGAAACCATTGACCACTGTATAATCTTCGCAAGATCCATAACTTCAAAGTCATCAAAAGATGACCACTCATCCTGGGTTACAATGACCTTATCTTGATTGTTCCAGCGATAGTCAAACCAGAAAGCCACAGCAAGACCTCTGGCAGTTTCATCGTGCATCCACCCAATCTTAATTCTCTCATCTCCCTCATCCTCACAGTTGACGTGGAATCCCGTCCTGTCAATGTTGGATCTGATGCGTCTGGCGAAGCCTGAGAAAGTGCACTCAGCTGGTCTGAACTTTGCGTCTAATAAGAATATCATTGTCCCATCCCCTGAATGTTAAGCTTTCTCACAGTGAGTTTCTTCTCCTGTTCAACAACTGAGTTTATGGCTTTAAGGTCCTCTTCGGTTGGCTTGCCTATACTTCTACCAGTCTCCCAATACAGAGCATCGGTGTGTAATCCATAGCATGGTGAGTGAGAGATCACCCACTTCTTCTCAACGCGAAGTACGTTCTTCCCTTCAATAGCAAATCCCTGGTGGGTGTTATCGTCTCCGGATGAGTAAGTGATCAGAGCTCGTTTGTCCGGTTTAAGCAGTGGAATGGTTACATCAGCAATCAAGTGATCCTGCGGAAGAAAAAAGAATTCACCATTACTGTGTGTCGATATGGCCGGGTTCCGTCCAACTTCCCCAGGAGGCATCCATCTGATATAGAAAATCTTGTTGACTGAATCAGTCGGCCAATTGGTTGTTATATGCAATTCGCTGTCAAGGATGTTACTAATGACAACTCCCTTGTAGCGTCGTAAAGCATTGTTCACTACACTCTGTACCTCGTAGACTCCCTTGAGATGCGTGTCAAAAACAGAACCATGCAGTTTAATCCTTGGCATCATTTTCCCCCTTTCGGGATAAATAGTTTACGCTTCGGCGGCCCTGTCACTGGGGGCGCCGCTCTAAGTTCCTTCTTACCCGCCCAATTTTGGGCATCGATGTAATACGTACCGTAACGGTCTTCCCTCCTAATGGCCAGAACCGACTCCACTTTATAACAGTCACTGGGAGTCAGTCCATAACCCAAATACTCACCGTCCTCGTTTCTGAATAGCATGAGAACTCGGTAAGCAGGATGCAGTGTTATCTGCACTATGTGCACAAACAGGTTTGTATCAATATCTGACATCTCGTAACCAGGTGTGATTGTTACAATACCCTGAGACCCGTTTGAGTCGAGATACATATAAGCAGCATACTCTTCGTTCTCTTGATACATCAGGCTTATTTCAGCATTTCCTCCTATAACATTGTAGGTCTTTATATAATGGTCCAGATCGCCTTCAAAGTGTGTCTCAACACAAGTTACTGCCACATTTGATAGCTCATGAAGACTACTCACCCACGTCGGATAACGAGTCTCCAGAACTTGTCCATTGTAAATGATCATGTCGGTATCGTCAACTTTCTTGAAGGTCTCGGCTTTGGTGGTGGGTGTGGAGTGTTGAAATAGTCGATGGCGTCTTTTGCATCCTGCAGGCATTGATCGAAACACCCCAGGTAACCCCAGCAGGAGTCTACAACCTCATCTTCGTCCTTGATCTGATAACCCACAACGTCCCCTTGCAGGTAGGCACTATAAAGCTCTACTTCTGCATGGAGCAGGTCATCAGCCCTCTTCATATACTCAGGAGTAACCCTTTTGATATTCCAGTTATTCCTGATCCGTTCCTTGGTGGTATAGATATAGCCAACCTGCCCGGCATCCCATCGCGCGTCGGGTCCGGTGTATTCACCGATCTGGATGAGAATGTCCCCGTGCTCAAACACCCATAGAGGATGAATGATACAGGCTTTCATCTTGCTCTCGAGGTAAAATCTTAAACCTTCCCATCCATTGAAATTGCAGGGGGCGTAGTCGTGTTGGTCACCAAGATTGTGATGATTATGGAAGCATATCATCACTCCAAGATTACCTTCATCATCTCTGGGGTTACATTGAGCATATTCATCGGAGAGGATTACAATCGTCTTACCGTTATAGAACTCCTCATGCAAGTAATTATCACTCATTAGTTTCCTCCACTGAGATAATCTCACTTGTCACTTCATCCTGCCCGACGAAGCTTGCATCCTCGAGCATCTCTGCATCCTCCTTTGTTGGGGCACTTACAATGTAGCGTTCATCGTAAGTGACTCGTCTGATTACTTCATACGTCTTTCTCATGAACAATCCCGTTCTTCAGGTCTACGAGTTCGTCCACAATACTGCATCCCTCTTCGACCAGCTCATCGTTATCTGAATAATACCCTTCAGCATCATTCAGGAAGTTGTTCAGTCTGTCGATTATCTTGCTCAGCTTTTCCTTCATTTGTACCTCCTTGTGTCTCTGCTAATATGTTTTCAGCTCTATCAAAGTCTGCATTGTATTCTTCAACGTCTCCCCTCTCGGACAAAGTCATTAAAGACTCCAACGCTTCCTTTAGCTTGAAAGCAGCTGCATGTGTAGGGCAATACTTGATCTCCCACGGTGCGTTACACTTCATACTACCACACTCGCAGAAGACCACGTCACAGCCACAGTCATATGGATAGTCACTCATTCTTTCCCCCTTATTGCTTCCTCCCACGCCTCCCATGGGATAGCATCATAATCCACACTTCCGCTGCTCATGGAGCTGAAGTCCAGTGTCTCCAGAACGGTCATCATCCCCTTGCAGGCTTCTAATAGTCTGGAGTTTGAGTTGGCAGACTTGACGATAAAAGCGTGGGTGTTCCTCGTCTTGGCTGGATTTTGTTGTTGCATGATCAGCGACCCACAAACAACAATTCCGTCTGCGTCAACCACGGCTGACATATTCTTCCCATCTGTTCTGTGCTCCCAAGGGAGCGGATGAATTTTCATCCCCTGCCTCCTTTCATTATGTAATCAGTGAACACCACGTGGATGTTCGTGTGTGAACAGTTATACTTCTCAGCCAGGTGACCTGTTACCTCTTCTTCAGGCTCCTTTTCATGTTCAAGGATGTACTGAATAATCTCTTCCTTCTCCTGGTCGCTCAACTCGCGACCGGCTCGCTTAAAACGGAATGTCGTCATCGTTGTACGTTTCGTCCCAGCCGTCTGGCTCATCGTTGTTATTTATTTCCTCGAGATTGTTACTTTTTGCGAGCCACTTTGGAATGAGGACGCTCTCGATCTTTCCATGGTCGTCAAGATTGATAGCTCTCAGCTGAGATTTTGGAAGCCATATCTCCCTTCCTCTTACCTCGAACATAAAAGCTTTCTCCGTCTCTTTCCTGGCATTTCCGACAGTAACGAGAACTGGAGGCTCATCTTTCTTCGATTTCTTACCGTTCTTCTTTGGGGCGCCATTCTCAGTTGCGGCCTTATGCTTTGTCCAGCCCTCCTGAGTTCCTTTGGCATACCCCTCGTCATAAGCTCTGTTAACGAGCTCGATAACTCCATCGCGCCCCTTGACTTCGTTCCAATTAATTTCAATCTTAGGAATTGCCATTGATCAAACCTTTTCCTTTCTCGGTAAGCTTGCACACAGGTATTGAAACAAAACCAGACTGTACAGTTTTACCGGTTTCTGTGATAATTCCGAGAGAAATAAGACCACCATAAATCTCAACGGCTTCGCTGTAATTCTTGATGAAGAATTCATCTTTCCCAAGCAATCCTGATGACGCTGGAACATTGATACTTAATGTCTGCTCATCAGGATAGTCGTCATCTCCCCACTGCAGAAGGCCAATGAGGGCCGGATTTCCGTCTGCGTACTTGGTTACTTCCAAACCTTTGATGAACACTGGTGTTCCCATAAAATCAAACTTCATACAATTCTCCTTTCATGACTTTGTCATTAATTTCTCTTTCCTTCTTGGCTTTATCGAGTATGTCATCAAACTTCTCAGGTGGTAGTTCCACCTTGGCAATATCGATGAATATGTCACCGATCGTTCTTGTAGATTGGTTATACGCAATCTTCTGCTTTTTGCGCAGCCTGGATACCTTTTGCCTGAAACGCTCCAGGATCCTCAGCTTTGATTTTGCCTTTGTATGCCACTTGTAATCTGCGCTGATTCCTTCTGTGACATAATCGGCATGAGATGCATCGAGTTGGTTACTTATGTTTGTCATGGTATCAGATATCTCATCCAAGACTGTGGTGAGGGCTGTATAGTCCATGCTGACCAGGTCGTCGTGAGTGTAGTCTCCAGACTCCAGCTTCAGCACTGCATCGACACGTTTTTTGACCATTCTCACACTCCTTCAAATAAAAAATAAAAAAAGCCCACCCGGATCTCTCCGGATGGGCATATTTACTCTAAAATTTTCCCCAACGAGGGGGGTTGTTATTGTAGAGTAGGAATACGCCCATTCGGAAACAATTTTTATTTCCGTTTGTTTGTAGGCTTTTCCTACTCGGGGTTTCTGTCAAAAGTCGAAACCCTCAAAAGAACTCTAAGGCCTTAGTCGGCCCACCTCCTTTTTAGCTCTCGCTAGTTTACCTGGACTCTGTTCTTCTACAGCATTCCAGATATAGTTAACTGACTGCTTGATAATCTCCTTGATGGAGACACCACCAGCCACAGATAATACTTTCAGCTTCCATGAAGTTTCCTCCATGAGCTTTAGTCCTGGCTGAAACGGGTATGGCATCACACCTCCACAAAATCGATTGACACGTTGACAACCCTGCCTTCGTGATCGTCCTTCCGCACATTGAGACCAGGTCTCAGCGGATAACGATTGAAGTGGACAGGAACATCTTCCATGCCCATGCTGAACAGTATTGCCCGCAGCGTCGGTAATGGGTTCTTTGATTTCTTACCGTTCTCAAGATAACAGACTTTACAGAAACCTTCGAGGTCTCTGATGGTAAGATTACTTCGCCCGAGCGTATATTCAAACTCGCTCTCCGTCATTTCTCTTCTTTCTCCCCCTTCGGCCTCATGAGTTCATACATCTCTTTGAGCTTCTGGGTCACAGCCTCGTCTATCTCTTTGGCCTCTTTACCAGTGAGGATCCTAATTCCCTCATCGATAGTCTGGATAGGGTAGACGTGAAATTTCCCATCCTTAACGGCCTGTACGATATCAGCCCGCAGCATGAGTTCCTCAACATTACTGTGGGGAATGATGACTCCATGTTTTCCATTGAGTCCCCTCTCCTTGCAAATGTCAAAGTAACCCTCGATTTTGTCATTGACTCCTCCGATTGGCTGGATTTGTCCCCGCTGATCCACGGAGCCGGTAACTGCAATGCCCTGGTTAATAGGTATTCCTGAGATAGCGGAGAGTAATGCGAATACCTCTGTTGAGGAAGCTGAGTCTCCATCTATACCTCCATAATTTTGTTCGAAAGTTATGGAAGCATCCATGCTCAATGGATGTTCCTTTGCATACCTTCCTTTAAGAAATCCACTGATAGTCAGTACTCCTTTATCGTGGATCTTACCCGACATTTTGGCTTCACGTTCGATGTTCACCAGACCTTTGCTTCCAAGGGAAACCTGGGCAGTGATGCGGCTTGGTTTTCCAAACATGAAATCTCCAAAGTCATACACAGCGAGACCGTTAATCTGGCCCACTTCTTCGGCATCGGTGTCAATAAGAATCATGCCATCCCTGATCATTTCCTGGAGGCGTTCTTCAATCATGCCCAAGCGATAGCGGCGCTCATCGAGTGCCTTTGTTACTGAACCATAATCGACCAACTCTTTGTTGTCTTTGCCTGCCCAGAAACTTGCCTCTCTGATAAGATCATTGATGACACCGAACCGTGTTGAAAGCTTCTTCTGGTAACCAGCTTCACGCATACTGTGTTCGACAATCCCGGCACACCCCTCGGGTGAGAAATGCAACAGCCCTTCTTCCTCAACAATCTTCTTGATATGCGAAGCATAATTGATGAGGTTGTCCTGGTTCACACCCATGATCGAATCGAAGTCAGCTCGCACTTTGAAGATCTTCTGAAAGTCTTCATCGTAGAACCGGAGCAGCTGGTAGATGTAATAGCTGCCAGTGAGAATGACCTTGACATCGATCTTGATTGCCTCTGGTTTCAATATCGACCCGCCGTAGCCGAAGGGATCGGGGTTCTGAATTTCCAGCTCTCCGGATTTCAAAACTCTCTTCAGGGTTGGCCAGGCTCCATACTCTGTGAGCATGTCCATAGCGTCCATTATGAGGTAACCACCATTGGCCCTCAGCAGTGAACCTGATTTCACTTTCGTGAAGTCAACAACCGCTGCCCCTCGAGCGTCTACCAGTCTCTCAATACCCCCAAACAAGTTCTTGTAGTTTGGATGATTCTCGACCACTACCGGTGAGCCTTCATCGGCCAGCGAATTGTCAACAATTACGTTCACCTTGTATGGTAGAGTCGGGTCTCCGCTACCTCCAAACAACATGTTCATGAACTGGTGCTGGGCTTCCTTTTCGTTGGAAGGCGGTCCGCCGTGTGCTGGCTTGTGCAGTCTGTCGATATGGTTGACCATGTGCTGACGTGCCTGGTCCAGATAATCATCAACTGCCTTGTTACCGTACTTCTGTTTCAGGTCACCAACCTGGTCTTCGACCATTGGAGAGAGGTGGTTATCGTTGAGCTCATTGAGCCTTGTCTTCATTTCACGACCAAGTCTCCTGGACTCCTTGAACATCTCTTCCATCTTCCCTTTGAGAATCTTATACTTCTTCTCCAGCTTGTTGAAGACTTTCTTGGGTATGACGCCTTGCTTCACTTGATTCTCCAGCATACGCATGGGAACAGGTTGATTGTTCATCAAAGGCGCCAACTCAGGGCGACTCCGTGATAAGTCAGATGATGAAATTTGAATTACCGCGAAGTCGTTTTCATTCACAGTATCCTCAAACTTCCCGAACAGCTCTTTTTCCTTCTCCTGATAAGAATCTATCAGCTCCTTTCTGGCCTTGCTGAAGTCATCGCTCTCGAGTACCTGTGGGGCGTTCTTCACCACGGTCTCTACCAACACTTCCATGTCTTTCTTCAACTCTACACCCTGTCCGGGCTTGAGCTTCAGCAACGCGGGTCTGTCTTCATCGAAGAAGTTCCACACATAAGCGTAGTCCATCTTCTCTGTGCTGCGAGGAGGAAGACCTTTCAGGAATCTCTTGATAGTTTCCTTCCTCCCGGTTCCTGGTTCACCAGGAGCAAACACATTGTAACCACGGCTGGGCATTGATGTTCCAAGTTCAAGAGCCTTGAT
>PJET01000020.1 GCA_002825515.1 Candidatus Thorarchaeota archaeon MP11T_1
AGGCAAGCTGATGAGAAACAAGATTATTGATAGAGGCATGAATGACACAAATAAGAAACCAACATTCAATTCTGTTTTGCCAACAATCACGAGATTTGGTACAGCACCTACAACTGAGGGGATTGAAGAGAAATTGCAGACTATTGCTTCTGAAACGAGAAATGGTTTGAAATCAATCTCTAAAGCTTTACAAATCTCTATTGTGAGGGGTGCAGCAATCAACATTGTTGACACTGTGTCGAAGAAGAGGCTAATTCCTGAAATAAACACCAAGAAGACTATAAAGAGTTGCTTAGGGTCTCCTTCACTCCTAGCTGCTATCCTGAGAGCGATGTATTGGAAAATGCCTGATGCAGCAGCTACAGATACAATGATGCTCATTGCTATGATGAAAATGATTGTGTCCCATTCGACATGATCTATGAGCTCTGCAAAACCAACGCCAAGAGGATTTTTCATTACTTGACCAACATAAAGAACTAGGCCAACTAATGCCACGCCCAGAAGAGACATCGCAGTCCTGTTTATCTTCTCTGTGGAAATCAGTAAATAGCTCCCGATGAAAATTACAACTACAGCCATAGGCAAATTCTGAAAACTAATCACAAGAATGAGCGATGTTGCAACCATGATTGCGATGAAGATAGTAGCAATGATTTCCCATCCAATCTTCCTCATGTCATCAGTCACTTCAGATTTCTAATTTGGTCCATCATAGAGACCCTGCGTCCCACCTAACAGTTGCTCCTACTCATTAATGTGTCTGTCAATTTCTTGATGATTCAAAAGGAAGGCCCGCAGATAAATCACCCTTCACAAAGTCATGTATTTGCACATCCCTCCCATCAATTTCAATCATAGCCACTGCATCCTTAACAAATCTGTCCAATTGCGTTGAATCTGGACGCCCGTATCCTATTGGAACTGTTAACGTTACCAAATTCTCAAATTTGAAAAAGTTGCGAATATGACTATGTCCTGAAATTGATAGTAGCACTCTTTTATCGCTCTTTATGATTTGACCCGTACTCTTAGCTCCCATAAAGGCTCCGTGAAAATCCCAAGGTAGTTTGTTTTTGTAAATCGTGAGTTCCTGAAATGGAAGATGATGAGAAACATAGATGACATGTTCGCAGTCCTCTGGCACAGTCTTTAGATCGTACTCGATTTTTTTATTGAATAATTCTGTAACTTCTCTATCATCAAAGCCCCAGTCAAGTCTGAGCAGGTCATACCATATAGCGCCTCGGTACTCTTTTTGCTCATAATTCTCTATTGGAATATTGAGTTCATCACGTCTGAATGAGTAGTCATACCATCCAATGCTGCCTATGAATGCATAAT
This sequence comes from Candidatus Thorarchaeota archaeon MP11T_1, assembly GCA_002825515.1. The sequence goes on from PJET01000020.1 coordinate 1,345, forward strand.
CGTCTACAACAACTGGCGCATCTGGTATATGCGAAAACCCGTTTCTCTTACACACCTCTCCAATTATTTTGGAGTATTTCTCAAGAGATCCTGGTCCTCCTTCCTCTTCAAACCAGATGTCATGATTACCAGCAACAAAAAAGTTCTCACACCTTTCTGTTTGTAACTTCGAGAGAGTGTCTGAAAGTATATCTAATCGGTCACTTATATCACCTGCAATCACAAAGACATCCGGATCAATTTCATCAACTCGTTCTCTAATCTTTACCAAAAGAAGATCATCACTGCCGTTTGGTAACACATGTATGTCTGAAACTGCAGCAATTCTCAAGCTTTCTCACTCACTCGTTGTAGAGTAGCTGGCATCTTTTAAAGGAAATTAGTTGGACTGCCAAACCAAATCCTTGATATTACCATTTCATTGTTATCTCGCGAACGAGCTGATAGGACGATCGACCATGACAAACCGAATTGTTGCTCAAGCATTAGAAATTGTGGATCTATCACAGACGAAAACGGTAATTGATCAAGCGGAGATCACAGATACATATGCGCTATATCTTGATGATGAAAGCCACTCTTTTGATGGCGCTGCAGAGAAAATCATCTTCCCATCAACAGAAGCTGAGGTTGCTGCAATTATGAGAAGTGCATATGAGAGTGGAACTCCTGTCACAATTCAAGGCGGCAGAACTGGCCTAACTGGTGCAGCAGTCCCATTAGGTGGAATTGCCTTGAATCTTGAGAAAATGAATCAGTTGTCGTATATGAACTACTATGATTCTGAAGCAATGTACTCGATAGCTGCACAATCTGGTCTTACTCTCGAAGATCTTGTTGATGCTGTACAGTCAAAGAAACTCGACATGCTAGGCGGAAAAGGAACACCCCAACAACAGGAAGCACTAGAGCGTTTTCTAGGAGAGTCTGAAACGTTCACATTTCCAGTGGATCCCACTGAGATGAGTGCTTGGCTTGGCGGGATTGTTGCCTGCAACGCTTCAGGCGCAAGGACATTCAAGTATGGGGCTGTAAGACCCTGGGTTCGTCGCATCCGGGTCATTCTAGCAAATGGTGATATTCTGGATATTGAACGTGGAAAAATAAAGACTGAGAATGGTAAATTTGTGATTGTTCTCAGTGATGGGTCTGAGGTTGAAGTGACCATGCCCTCCTATGTCATGCCAAAAACAAAGAATGCCGCTGGACTTTTTACAAAACCTGATATGGATCTCATTGATCTCTTTATTGGTTCAGAGGGCATACTTGGTGTAATCACAGAAGTTGAACTTGGTCTGGTCACACTTGAAGAGAACATCATGACGGTGATGGCTTTCTTCCCAAGTGTTGATGATGCAGTCAACTTCGTTTATGATGTTCGTGCACCTGACTCTCCTATAAAGATGGACTTCTTGGAATATTTCGGACCACATGCAATTGAAATGATAAAGGAGAAAGCTGGGGCTGCGGGCATTAAGGTGCCTGCCATGAAGGATGACACAAAAGCGATAATCTTCTTTGAATTCTCATTCTCACCCGAGAACATGGAAGAACTCGTGATGGGTCTGGAAGAAATTCTTATGAAGAACAACACGTCATCCGAGTCAAGCTGGGCAGGGATGGACCGTTCTGAACTTGCTAAGATGAAAACTGTACGGCACTTTGTTCCAGAAACAGTCAACGGAATAATTGCTCAGAGAAAAGCGCAATATCCAGAGGTTCACAAGATTGGAACTGACATGGCTGTTCCTGACGAGGCTCTCAGAGATTACCTGCACTATTACATATCAACTCTCGATGCGCAAGGCATGGAGTACGTAATGTGGGGTCATATTGGCGATAACCACATACATGTGAACATGCTTCCTAGAAACAACGAAGAGGTGAAACAAGGCATGGACAATTACATGACCTTTGCAAAGAGGGCCATTGAGTTGGGTGGTACTGTCGCTGCAGAACATGGTATTGGGAAACTTAAACGAGCATTCCTCGAAGCAATGTATGGTGAAAAAGGCATCTCCGAAATGCAGGCTGTGAAGAAATCTCTTGACTCAAAGTGGTTGATCAACAGAGGCAACATGATCCCAGTACCTGCTGATGTGAGCTAGTAATAATCATGTCTGAGCTTTGACCTCTGCTTCTATCATTTTAGCACAGAGGTCTGGCTCTTCTTCACAGAGTGTTTCCATATCGCGTATCCCTATCAAAAACCAATACTCACGAATTACTTCTTCAAGAGTCACTGAACCGTTATCTCTACATCTCGTAACAGAAGCTCTTATTCCAGTAGCGAGTTCCTCTACTGATGATTTCCTGATTTTTACTCTTCCCCAAAAGTCACAATAAGATCCCCGACATGGGCCTTTTACCATCACGCAATACGGTACCATGCAATTACCTCGAACGAGTCGGATTCTTCGAATTTCCTCACATCTTAAGAGTTGTCTTACCGGACATCCTTATCCCATCCTTGAAATAGGTCAACCAATTACTGAAAATGAACCAGCGGTGATTACAGGCATGCGTGATGAATCAGACTCTTTCAATGTTGGTCCCAAAATACAGAAGGAGAAAGAAACAGTTGAGAAAATGATCCGTCTATATTGTGAAAAGAAACACACTACTCAGTCTGGTTCTCTTTGCTCTGAATGCCAAAGGTTGTTGGAGTACTCTCATCAACGGCTGGAACAATGTCGGTATCAAGAAGGCAAGCCCACCTGTAGGAAGTGTCCCGTTCATTGTTATAGGCCAAAAATGCGTGATGAAATCCGGCGTGTAATGCGTTTTTCGGGACCGAGACTCGCTTTACGTGCACCAATAGACTGGATTCGACATATGATTCATGATAGAGCCGATACTGACTCAGAGAAATAAAGTAGAAAAAGAGTAACTATGAGCATGAAACGACCACGCTCACAGGAATACTCTACTTGTATACAACTTCAACAAGATGAGCGCTACAGCTGATACATGGATCATAAGCTCTAGCTATCATCTCGAACTGGAGTTCTATATTATCGAGCTGATTCTTTGCAAGAAGCCGATCGCCGCCCGTTCGGATGAATGCTTCAATATCATCAAGAAACATGGCTGTTGGAGTAATGAAGTCTGCAGCAACAATTATACCATTCTTAACCTCATAATGATGAATCAAGGTTCCGCGAGGCGCTTCCACAGCTCCAGTACCAACACCAGTTTTCTGTGTCGGTTGTGCAATCTGCGCATCTTCGCTGACGAGAATCTGGTCTATCGTTTCAATAATGCCTTCAAGTGAATAGACCTGCTCAATGGCTTGTGCATGGTTGTTGAAGAGGGGGTTACGATACCACCGATCCGTAACCAAACTATCGTAGGCTTGTTTGGCTTTCCCTTTCAGACGATTTCCAATTAAAATAACCCTTGCGAGTGCTCCAACAGTGAAGGGTCTATCGTTATACAGACTTCGTTTCGCAAAACTATGACCGACAACGCGTTCTTTAATGACATTCTTATAATCTTCAACAGGATGTTCCTCGCCATCAGAGGTGATAAGAATGTCACCATAATATCCATACTCCGTGCCTGAAGGTTTACAGCACAGGAACTGTGTCTCCCGTTCCATGTGATCTGGAACTTCGAGATTTCCAAGTAAGTCTATAGTCGCTAAAGCAAAGTCTAGAAGCTCAATAGCTTCTTCTTTAATCTCAATTAGAGTATCCTTTGAAGGAAGCTTGCTGAATCCTCCAATAACTGGATTCTCACCGTGAATCATCCGCCCTCCCATCATCCGCATTATCTTATTCCCAAATTTCTTGAGTTGCAAGGCTTTGACCACGGTTTCACCATACTTGTCAACCATTGCCACAGCATTATCATAGCCAAGGAAATCTGGCAACGCTAGAAAGTAGATATGCAGACTATGACTTTCAATCATTTCTCCATGATGCATAAGTTCCCTATAGAGGTGAGTAGTCGAATCGACATTTACACCAATTGCCTTTTCAAGACCTCTTAGAGCTGCATACTTGTGAGAGAGGTTGCAAATTGCACAAATTCTTGGCACTATACTGAGGTCTTCCTGAGGTGTTTTACCTACCACTAACTCTTCGAAGAGACGCGGACCCTCAAGTATGCGAACTTCAACATTCTCTATTTTGTTGTCCTTTATTTCGACTTTTATTCCTCCATGGCCTTCAACTCTAGCTAGGGGTTCGATGGTGATATTCTTCTTTTCTGGCATTCTATATGCCTCCGTCTTCAATGAATTTGATTATCTTAGAACCTCCGAAACCTCTGACACGACGAATGATTTCTTCTTTGGTCAGTCCAAAGCTCTCAAGAAGCTTGAGCTGCTGACTAAAGTTACCATCCTCATTCGGTCCCCAGCAACCCACACAGGGGAGTCCATGATTGGGACAAGCTGATCCACACCCTCCCATTGTGATAGGTCCAATGCAGAACTTTTGATCAAGAAGCAGGCAACGGTTCTCGTTGAGTTTGCATTCATGACATACTGGGTGAGGGTATGGTTCAGGAATTGTTCCATGAATCAGTCTCGAAATTAACGCAAAAGCCTGGGGTTGACTGATTGGACATCCTGGGAGATAATAATCTACATCAACATAGGCGTCAATGGGCTTTGCTTCTAGGGGTTTAGATACGAACTTGACACCTTCTCCGTACACTTTCTTCAGCCTTTTCTCATATCCCCCATCACCAGTGTACATGGCTTGAGGTCCGCCATTGACTGCACAGTTACCGATGGCAACCAAAATCTTTGACCGTTTTCTAATCTCCTGAAGATGTTCTTGCTCTTCCTCTGTGCTCACACTGCCTTCAATAAAGGCAACGTCAAGATTGCTTTCAATTGGATTACTTGAAGCCATCACAAAGGATTGGATGCTTGTAGCCCCGAAAAGATTCAGAATTTCATCTTCAGTATGAATGATGAGGAGCTGATCTCCTGCACAACCAGTAAAGCCATAGATACCAACCTTTGGTCTATCTACTGTGGTCATCTTAGATCAACTCCCTGAAGTGTAAAGTGTCCCAGTAGGTGAACACAGGTCCATCCATACAGGTGTAGAGATGTTCAATAGCACAATGACCACACTTGCCTATGCCACATTTCATTCTTCTCTCTAGAGAGAGCTGAATCTGGTTCTTTGGTATCTTAAGCTTGAGAAACTCATCAATGACAAATCTATACATGCCCGGTGGTCCAACAACAACAGCGTTAGTTTCCTTTGGATCTATTTCTGGAAGCTCTTTGAAGAGTTTAGTCACAACTCCAACATTCTCATTCCACTCCGTGTCTGATTTTTCAACTGAGTAGAAACAATCAATATCATGGCGGTTCTTTATCTGGAAAAACTCTGTCCTGAAAAGAAACACATCTGGATTTTTCGCTCCATAGAAAAAGAAGATACGGTTGAACATGTCTCGATTATCTAAGGCGTAATAGAGGATTGAGCGCAGCGGTATTACTCCCAATCCACCAGCGACTATGATGAGGTCTTTATTGAACATCTGGTCCAGCTTGAAGCCATTTCCATATGGTCCTCTGATGTAGATTACATCATTGTCCTTTTTCTTGAAGAATGCTTCAGTCAATTTACCAACTTTTCTTACTCCTAGTTCAAGGATGCCCGGTCTACTTGGTGTGGATGAAATCGAAAAAGGGGCTTCACCAACACCAGGTATTGATACCATGATGAACTGTCCTGGGTTATAGGTGAATGACATGGCTTTCTTCATGTCAATATGCCTTATCTGGAAGAATCTGTGGTCTTTTATCAAATCATATTGCCTTACAATTCTGGCTGCTTTGGGTTTGAATGGATTGTCTATTTGCTCATTCAAAATCATTGTTTAGGCACCTCCTTTGTTGTCAAAGCCTCTGAGATGGTTAGAACATTGATGTCCACAGGGCACGAGTCAACACATCTCCCACAGCCAATGCATCCTGGACGACCATAATCAACTCCAAATGTCTTCAATTTATGAGCATACCACAATCTTAGGCGGTCTGCACGGGAAGCACGAAAATTGTGTCCCCCGGCAACAAGGCTATAATCAACAAACATGCAACTATCCCATACCCTCTCACGACGACCAATCGTTTCACTTGTGACATCAAAGATGTCTGTAACATTGTAACAATTACAAGTAGGGCAAACCATAGAACATTGACCGCATGAAAGACATTTATCCCCAAAGTAATCCCAGACCTCGCTGTCGTGACTTAGCTCCATGATGTCTGGCATACTATCAAATTCGAAGCTCTTCTTGAACATCTTGTTACGTTTTTGTCGCCAGTCAATATACATCCGGATATCGTCATGCGAAACATCATCATCGAAGAATTCTTCTCTTTCGTATATCATGTCATAGCCAAGGCTTGATCCTACCCAGACAAGATAGAACTCTCCCAAATTCACGAAGAAGAGATCAAACCCTTTTTCCACAATATCTGTGTCTGTTGAGAGACAGAGAGAGTTCTCAGTTGGAAGACATGAGAATCCGATTATAGCTGAATTCTTCCTCAGACCTGAGTAGTATGGATCAACAGGGTTTCTAAGGAACACATCATCCAGCCTAAGGAGACTATGAATCTCACAGGGATGCACTCCTAGTATGACCCGTTGCTCGATTACAGAATAGTCTGGATAGAAGCCTTTCTCATTGAAATGCATCATAGTGAAATGCAATGGATGAAATAACTTCTTGATTGGGATCATGGGGTGTTCGTCTGTAATGACCAATTCCGATATATCCTGAAGTCGGTCATATGACAATACTCCACTCTTTTTTTTGGGTCCATATAACAGTCCAAACTTGTCCAGACTCTCGAGGAAAACCTCGAGAAACTTTGACTGCATTTTTAGTATGCGCAATACTGACACCCTTTTTGTGAGGACCTATTGAAACGTCGAGTGGCGCGACATTTCCGGTTAAGACTGTTTGCATTCGTCACAACATTTTTTGCAAACAATATTGTATTTTTTGCTTTCTTTCCGTAACCATGGTATTTATATCCTGAATTATGTAATACTATTACATGAAAAACAAATATAAGCGTCTGTATCAAATAATTACATGAAACATATAAGGTGAAAGAAATGGCAGAAAAGAAATCCTCGAAAACTGAGGGTGTGCAATTAAGTCTGCGCGAGCAGCTTCTTGGACGGCTATCTGATGAAGAGATTGTTTCTAAAAAACGTGAAGTTTCAGTCATGACCAGAATGAGCGGAGATATTGTCGAAATCCTGGATGCATTAGTCGAACTGGAGATTTTCAAGAGTAGATCTGAAGCAGTATCTGCATTTGTCGAACAAGCAATATCTACTCGAATTGAACTCTTTGAAGAAATCAAGAGCCAGGCAACTGATATACGGAAACTACGTGATTCTGCCAAGAAGCATGCTTTTGAGGCATTTCAAGATAAATAGATTAAAGTTCTCCTTCTTTTGTTATTCTTCAGGGGTGAGTCCGCCTAGCGGACCATGAATCATGCTTGTCTTATTTGATCAGTCGACTTAATCCTAATATAAAACGCAGTCGAAAGCATAGTGAGCGCCACCAAGGCATAAAGCTCTAAATTCATCTTTGATGTCAATGATCCTCACAGTATTGGGATCGAGCTTGGCGTCTAGCATTCTTACTGCATCTTTGATGTCAATGATCCTCACAGTGCTAGGATCAAGCTTGGCGTCTAGTACTCTTACTGCATCTTTGATGTCAATGATTCTCACAGTGCTAGGATCAAGCTTGGCGTCTGGCATTCTTACTGCATCTTTGACGTCAATGATTCTCACAGTACTGGGATCTAAACGCCAAGCTAGAGCTACACTATCTTCAACAGTGCAGTCCTCAACGGAATATGCATCTGAAGTCATCGCCATTGCATTATTCATACTCATCCAAGCCACTGCAATCATGGAACCAAATGCAGCCAATGACAGGACGAGCAGGACTCCTACAGCAAATACAACCCTTTGGTTTCTTTTGTTAAACATTCTCTATCTCCTCCGTATTAGTGCAAGGATTCGGGGATGATATCATTGTCAGCAAGTCGTTTCAAACTGGCATCTGCCATTTTGAAGTCATCATCACGCAACCAAATCACTTTAACACCTGAAATAGTATTACATATTAAAGGTAATATATTTTTTGGTAACATAATACAAAAACGAAAAGTATATTACGTAATTATATTACATATAATAAGAAGTCCCCCGAACATGAAGATCGGATTAGTTCTCCTTCTTTCTGTTCTCAACGGGGTGGTCGGGGGATTTCCTCTAAACCTCTCTCAATTGTAGATTACATTGACTGCAGTGGAAAATATCCTATTGGCAAATATTGCCTAATCTAGCCACAATGTGGAATATTTTCCCTGTTTCGTTGATGACTTATATGTTCTTGAGCAGAAAGAACATGAGATCAAAAATGGAGTTTTAAAAATGGTTGCCGCAAGAAGCACGCTTGAGTTTGGAAAAGATTGGAAAGGAATGCTTAGCCGCCTAGCAGAGGCTGAATGTCTTGTCGATGTATATCTATGCGCGAGTGCCTATGGTCATTCGGATGATCGGGAAGAGATGGTTGCAGAAACTCATGGAGTAAGAATCATCTATGTAGGTGAAGATTACTTCATAGTAGGTCCAAGACGTCCAGTCCACTCCAGTGTGATACCAATGGGATGGATTTCAATGATACGAATACGCTACGATGATGGGGTTGCTAGCCTAACTAGTCTAGTGAGTGATGATGAGTCAAATGACATGTTGAGTGAAATAACTCTCCTAGACTAATGCAATGAAAAATACTCTGGAATATATTGCTTAAGCTGACTTATCCTCTCAAACATTCCATAAAAGTGGTCCATAGTTGGCTCTTTCATTATTTCCTCTATTGATGCCCATTTGAATTGACTATGTTCCCAGCTAAGTTTGATATCTCCACTGATGTATCTGCACCAATAAGAAATGAAAACCATCGGAAATTCCTTTCCACCTCTATAGAAGAAACCTGTATCTATTGGCATCACAATCTCTGCTCTAGTGCCCGTTTCTTCCAATATCTCACGTATAATACCATCTCTAGGACTCTCTTCTTCTTCAAGCCTACCCGTGATGATTTCCCATGCTTGAGGAGCGAAGTCTTTTGAATCAGATCTCCTGAGAATTAGGAACTTGCCATCCTTCTCAATTGCAGCACCCATTCCAACATACATCTTCTTCATTGTGTCCACATCTGGTACGAACTTACATCGTTCAACTCACTTATATTATTC
>PJET01000037.1 GCA_002825515.1 Candidatus Thorarchaeota archaeon MP11T_1
TTGAGTTCTTTCAAGTCCAAAAGTGCAATCATACTACCTGTGGCTCACTTGTTCCAAGTATGAAGGCCGTAGGTTCAGACCCATTGCTCTAGCGTGCTCTGAGTTTTTCCAAACATCTTCCACAGACGAACCACCTCTCGGACCTTGGCTTCTGCAGCATTCTTACCAAATGCTGGATTAAGAATTCGCTCCAATTTTGATATGATTGGTGGTTTCAAGGAGAGGTCTATGTCATTAGTACTCATGAATGTTGACTCATTGAACACTTCTCGTGCTAACAAATATTCTTCCCTATCTGAAGGAGTGAAACCATATGCTCTTAGGAGGAAAGGCAATCCTCCGTGTCGCTTTAGTTCCAATGCACCCTTTCTTGGTCCCAGACCCTTAACGCCCGTTTTATGAAAATCACAACCACACACTATAGCAAGGTCTCGCAATAATTCAATATCTAGGTCTAAAACTCTCTCAAGCTCAGAAAGAGTCACACACTCCATGATTCCTTTTGTAAACTGAAGACTCTTTGTCACGTGAGGGCTTCCAAACAGTAGAGCATCAGCATCATTTGATACTACTGTGCCCACAAGACCCTCTCTACACATTACTGCCCCATACATCTCAGCCTCAGAAGGTGCCGTTATCGCAGGTACCCCTATGGCTCTACATAGATCCTTGATGTGATTGGCTGCGAAGTACATTCTGATTGCAGGAGTTTCGTTTAATGGGTCTGCGACTTTGCTGTCGTGAATGTCCTGTCGAAGAAGAAAACGCTCATAGAGCGTCTGTGCCCTTGAAATGAGTTGTGGATTGGGTTTGCGTTTCAAGGTTTCCGGAGGACCATCAAAGATGAAAATAGGGAGGATATGTTGTTTCAGAGCTGCACGAATTGTCCCAAATGCAAGATGAATATGTGTCATTGGAACTCTATTAGACACTACAGAACGTATCGTTGAAGATCGACGCGTCATATAGTTAGGAGCATCAACAGCAACCCTCGGAACAAACAGCTCAGAGATTTCAGCCCAGCGCCAAGGAACAACATTACGCCAGTTTTTAACACCCATCTCGTCTACCTCGTTCCTCGGAGGGTTCTCGCACCCTTGAGTCCTAATTTAACAACAACTGGATCAGGAATTGGATGAATTGGACTTCGTTCCACTTGAATCCTAAAGCTGTCTTCTGGCATAGCCATACTTGCGATATGGATGGTAGTGTCTACTCCATGTGCAACCACATTACCTCCTACAGGCTTTGTGATGCCAGACTCCCAGTCCAAACTAGAATGGTCTGTCAGAGTTACATGAAGATCATTATCATTCACAAGAATTCTTAGAACCTCCAAAGTATGATGGAGAGCTCTTTGCCTGTCTTTAGGCCCGCCCCTCCCACTGAGGTTTAATACTCCAGTAAGGCTGTCCACAACAACTACACGTACATCTCTCATACAACCAATACCTTGAACCAAGTCTTGCAAGTCAGCAAGCTCAAGCACTTGACCAACTACCACATTCTTGAGGAGGCCTTCATCTTTTCCAAGTAAAGACCTAATTAAAGAAGGACTGAAGTTGTTTCCAGAGTCAATGAACACACTCTGACCTCCTACAAGTACACCCCCAGCTGTAATAGCGTGAGCAATAGTTGTCAACGGTTTTCGCTCCGAGCTATGTATCAGACTGATTTGGTTTGGTAGGATTACCCGTCCTAAAGTACTGTCAAGTGGTCTTGGTCTCAGTTGGACCAGTGATTCTTCTACAAATTTCATTTCTTCAAGAGGTAGACTCTCCGGCAACCTCTGCACCTCCCATTTGCATCAGTTTTGCATCACGGCCTAGAAGGATGTGCGCCTCTCGACCATGTGGCAGTTCTTCAAGATCGAAACCTGGCGCGCTCTCATAACGAACGACTACTCTCAGACCTGACTTATTTGGAAACACGGTGATGCGGTTTGGCCACATCTCAATGAGTCTATTCACTGTAGACTCCTCGATGGCCATCATGTAATCTACCAAATCTATACCATTTTTTTGTTCAAGAAGAGGGAGTCCCAAAATAGCGTTGGTCATGAAAGAAGAGAGAAGCTTGATGTCCAGAACACCTTTTTCTGTAAGAGCTAACTGTACATGGCGAAGAACCTTTTCCTCACCACTGGTCCGCACAATTATCACATCGCAATCAAAATAGCGAGTGAAACTTACAGGAAGGAGGGGACGCTCTCTAAGAAGATCAATAACGTTTCTTCTGAATGATGAGGGAATGACAAAAGCTTTCATCTTCAGTTTTTCAATAGAGTTCCATGCTGCCCCAGTTGAAATTGTCGAATTGCCAACTAGAGGATTAGAGTGACTTAGAGACTCCACCGGTTCAAAGAGCGTTGAAATTCGACCTGTGACTATATCCGGATTCATAATACTATTGCATACCATTATGGTCATGGCCATCGCAATGAAGGCGACGACTAGTCCCATCGGTAATGCAACAAAGAGCATAACTACACTTGTATAGAGAATACACGCCCAAGAGATGATGTTCAAGATCATGGAAAGAGGGTCTTTTTTCTGTGTTCTCTTTATTATGAGGATGAAGAGTGTACCAGCCCAGACAATTGCCAGCGGAGCATTATTTCCTAGTCGCCATGCAACAACCACCCAAGTCACAGAGCTTAGAAGTTGTCCTCCGAGAAACAGCGCAATTGCCCCAGCTAACGCATAGGCAACTAGACGGAAGAGCGACTTTCCAAACATGTATTCAATCTCCTTTCTGCGATCGGTGCATGTAGTCTGACTGCCCCTAATCTATTCATGGTTAATCTTGCTAAAGGACGCTCATGTCCAAGTTTGTCACATTCCAGAATAACAGAGTCTCTACCTAGAGTCCTTACAACATGGAGATCAACTGGTTTCCAAACTGAGATTGATTCATACATCACTGGCACTGTTTTGTCTGCCAAACAACGAACCTCACTCACCAGAATGACTTTGACACCATTTTCGCTAAGCGCTACTAGTGATGGAAGAGCCTCCTCTATTAGCTCTCTACCCCACATGACAAAATCCTGTCTTGACATATCAAGAACACGCGTGATTGGGTCTACAACAATTAGAGAGGTTTTAGGGTCAATTTTCCTAGTCAAAGAGAAGATAGAGTCCTGTACATCATTATGACCCCTTGGAACGCTAACTGTGATGTTATATTCTTCTTGAGTCTTGAGATTGTTTCGAAGAGTCTTGACGAAAGAACGTTTGCCATCGGTGCATAGCCATCGTACATGACCATCCTTAACTGCTTCAGCCGCAAGAGCACAGGCCAAGAGGGTCTTTCCGGCTCCAGCCTCACCCCATATGTGGATTAATTCGCCCATATCGAGAAGCAGCCTAATATTCAGCCATGCCACGCTCCTTCATTTGTCTTGTTGATCGAATATGTGCCAATTCTTTCCGGCTTCTTTCCCTCTTTCTTGCACGTTTCACAACCGTGTCACCGGTTTCCGGAACTTCCTCAGGTCCAAGTCTAGCTTGGACTATTTCGTTAGGTCCCTCAGACACTGTTTCAGCCACTATGACAGGGTGTGATTCCTCGGAAGGCTGCAATGATGTGTCATCCTCGGACTCCTCAGGTTCAGGTTCGAAAGCTGATCCAGACTCATCTTCTGTTTTCTCGGTCAGCCTTTCTATCGGATAGGTTTCAGCGATCTCATCATGAAGGGCTCGTTCTTCATCACTGAGTGCGCTCTCAGTTGAAATCAAGGCTTCAAAGTCATCTGGTATGGCTAGTTCCTGATTGAGCTCTTCAATCATCTTACCCCCAGCTCGAAAATTCAGTAAATCATCAATCTTATTCTTAACCTCAGGACTCAGCGCACCAATATCAAACAAGAGGTTATTTAATGTTCCAAGGTGCTCAATCAACTCTGATTCCATCACAGGAGAACTACTATGCCCAGTTAGAGCAACATAAGCAAGTCCTAAAGCTTCTTCCTCACCCTCTTGAAATGCAAGCCCTAAATTCTTGAAAAGAGTAATGAATTTCTCTAAACCCGGATCACCTGATAATGTGAGCTCACTCCTTGGGCTTAGTGGAGCGAATCTTACGCACTCATCAAGAACTGAGCAGAGTGAGATTATTGACCCATCTACATCACCGCGCTCCATTGCTTCTGCTGCGCTGTGCATAAGGGGAGTTATAATGAAATTTAATGTACCTACAATTTCAAGACTGGTTGTGTTCTCAGCTAGTGCAGCTTCTACACGTTCAGCATCACCAATCTTGACCATCTCCTTAAGCTCTGAGTTCAAAGAGTCCTGAAAACTCTTAATGGCCGAACGTGCGTTTTTGAAGATCCAGAGTGCCAGTGGAATTGAAATACTACACACAATCAAAGGTATCAGTAGGCTTCCACCTGCTAGGAGCGCACCAAATATTCCAAGTCCGCTGAAGATTCCCATTAAGACAGGTAAAACACCAAACCATGCTTTCTTGTAGCCACTTTCAAGGTCATTCCATTTATCAGGATTGACTCTTGTCTGAACTGCATGGAACTGTGATCGTGAGTCACTACTTAGCAAGAGAGGTAGCTCATTGTTAGGCAAGATTCTGGATATATCTGTCAACCAGGAGAAGTCTCTGTTTGAGCTTCCTTCTTTGAATATGGCATAAATTGTACGTGTTTCATGGATATTTGAAATGGAATCTTTGTTCAATGACCGCAAAACCTTGAACTCTATTCTTCCAAGTGGTGAAAGCAGTGACTTTGTGTCTAGAAGACCATCCATTTCAACATCTCTAAGTAAGTTCTCCACTGGTCGATTGACACTCTCAAGTATAGCTGCTTGTACTGCTAGATTTGAACGACCAAACTTTGCTCTCCGTAGGTCAAGCACATGAACAACATCCAAGTGCACATCTCTTGTGCTGGGTATTCCTATGGGTCTTATACCAAGCACAAGACCGTTGGGATAATCTACAGTCCAGTAATCTGCACTCTTGAGTATCTTCGTTATGTCAGAGGATGATAGATTTTCCTCCATTTTGGGGATTTTTTCTGCCTCTGAGTCCTCTACTATTTTCTCATCTTCAACTATTGTCATCATCATTCCTCTGCAATTTTTCATCGATTCCTCTAAGGAGTCCGCTGCTTAGTTCAACAAGTCTGGAGAGACCTCCATGTTCAGCAAGGACTACTATACTGTATAACAGCCAGCGTGCTCTCTCGAGTAAGCCATATGCATCTCCTAGCGGTATGTTTGTTTTTTCTGCGATCTCTCGAATTGGCATGGAGCTTGTTGCGATGATACCAATTAGATTTTCAAATGACTCGTCAATCACGCTTGTTGACTCTAGAGATACGAGATGTCGCACTAGTGAGAGTAGCGAAACTGCATCCTCAGTTATGGGCATTAACGCCAGCAGCTCTCTTACTGTGCGGATGCCAAGGTAAAGTCGATTCACTATTCTGCCTAACTTTGTTATCTTGAAGGATTCACCCTTTCCACCTTCTACAAGTCCCATGCGAATTAATGTGCCAATTGGACTTGACTCTTCCATAGCAATCGGAACGATATAATCGGCAATACGAAGTACTCTCTCATCTTTCGCCGCACTAATTCCAAGTGATACAAGATGTAGGCACAAGATACCATCATCATCTATTGGTCTACCACATGAACAGTTGGCACCCTCTACAGTACCACTAGCCTGAGGTCGAGCCGAGAACCTACATGTAAAATGACCTCCTTGAAATCCTGACACTATTCCTCCAAGGACTTCTTCGCTAGTTTCCCGAATACTGACCTTTCCGAGCGCGCCCTGTCTAGCTGCGCGAACTGTGTCAAGTAGTGCATGTCTTTCTATAACAGACTCTGCAGAAATCTCACCAAGATGTAATGGTTTCATGGGGCTCCTAAGGTTTCTCAATGCACTATGCAAAAGAAATGAGTCTCCAAGATAATCCTCGAGTTGTTCTATTGAGGCTTCACTCAACATATCTAGGAAAACGAGTGTCTGTTCGGTGAGCGAAACTGCTGAGCCCAACCTACTCACAACTTTATCGTAATGGGGAACTAAAGTTTCCCCGACTTCATCAAAATATCTCCTCTTGATGAACTCGTTCTCTCCATGACTTGCAGTCAGAATCACCCCAAAACCCTTGGTGTCATGACCCGGACGACCTGCACGTCCAAGCATCTGATGTACTGTATTTGCTGATAGTAGTTCTCTATGGTTCTCAGGAGAGCGTATACTTGTGAGAACTACTGTGCGAGCAGGGAGATTCATTCCAGATGCAAGGGTAGATGTTGCACACACCACTCTGAGCATGCCTTTCTGGAATAGGTTCTCAACTAAACGTCGCACATTGGAACTGAGTCCTGCATGATGAAATCCTACACCATGATGTAGAACTTTTCTTAGATTAGGGGGAAGTGTAATGAACGAGGTTTCAACCGAGTTGATTTCATTGTCCAAGGATTTTCGCTCAATGGATCCAAGCTGTCTACTCACATCATTTGCCAGTCGCTCAGCTTCCGCCTCAGCCCACCTTCTTGTGCGATGGAAGGTGATAACCTGTCCATCAGCTTGAACCACGGTCATGACAGTTCTCTGGATTGCTTTGGATCTATCAAGTGCAGGGACTACACGACAAACAAGAGGAACGGGTCGATCAGTGGACTCTATCAATTTGCACTCAAGCCATTCTGCTAGCTCATCAGGGTCCTTCACTGTGGCTGAAAGTGCAATTATCTGTAGATTATTGATTCTCCTTTTCAGCCTCAATATAGCGCTTTCAAGTCTTGCTCCTCTAGTACTATCTGATAGGTTCTGTATCTCATCAATTACAACAGTTCCTACCTCAGGAAGCCACTCAACTTGATGTCTCAACAACGAGTCCGCTCGCTCGTAGGTGGTCACAATGATATCGTAATCTGACATCTCTTCACCAGTGAGATGCATATCACCAGTGGTTACTCCTACATGAATCGTGTTCTCCTCATATCGCTCCTTTAGGAGCCGTGCCACTTGATACGCTAAAGCTCGTAAGGGTACAAGATAGAGTCCACGAGAACCATTGAAGATAGCTCTTAGTAATGCTATCTCTCCCACCAGAGTTTTGCCTGAACCCGTAGGAGCACAAACCATGATGCTCTCTCCGTCAAGGAGCCCTTTTTCTATAGCCTTAGTCTGGATTCCTCGCGGTGCAATGCCCACCTGTTCTAGTATGCGGGTAATACTTGCTGGAACATCTGTGATAGTGGTCATCCCTCTGAACTCACCGCCTCTGCTTTTCGTAATGCCATACTCCCCTTCATTGTAATCCGGTAATTCTTGTAGGACACTCCAGCATGAATTTCATGGCCTCTTAGAATCATACTAGCATTCTCAAGTCTAGAAAGAATAGCTTCGACATCAACATCTGTGCCCCCCTTAGAAATCAGGAATCGTTGCACCGACTCTTCGGTAAGAGGTTCGTATCGTGTCAGAAGTCTAAGTACTTCCTTCACAGTTTCACTATCTCGTCCGCCTATCTGGTCAATGAGTGTAGAAGGTCTCTCTGACGAATCTATCTGACCATCTTCGAGTGATTCAGACTTGGTTAGCATGTCTACCCCATCATTGGATACAGCCCTTAACTCAGGAGGAGGTGCCATTTTGAAGGGCATACATGTCTTTGCTTGCTCATGACTCAAGAGGGCATATCCTCGATCCATCACTCGTAAGAACGAACTCTCCCGAGAAGACTGTCTTGCCTTGCTGTGTATGCCACTACCAACTACATTCAGAGACAGAAGATCTGAGATATTGGCTATGTCTGCAGACTCTCTCATCCTTAGAGCGACACATGATCCGAGCGCATCTGAGGCGGTCCATTCCAAAGCTGAGGGATTCTTAGTGCTTATTACGAGAGGTCCTCTTTTGACAAGCGCTTTCGTAATTCGCTCTGATAAGATTCCTCTCTTAGTGTACCTGAAAGTGGATCTTGCAACATTCAGATGATCAGGGGTGTCAATAATGATGACGAGGCTTGAGTCTGGTGCCAATCCTGACAATTTCAAGCTCATGAGGTCAAGAGCAAACATTTCAAGATCGAAGGCACCAATTGTCAATGATACAATTGCTAGCCTCTGTGATGTAATTCTACTCATGGGCACGGTTTGTGTCCCATAGAATGCTTTTGCTCCAGAGCCTTGGTGCAATCGCTTTATTGCATCAAGAGCAAGACTTGAGGCTTTAGGTAATCTAACCGATTGTGGTGCTGTAGAGCCATCTTGGAGTGCCTCATGCTCAGAGTCAATCACTACATCTGCAAGTGTTCCATTCCCCAGCGCCACAACTCTACTTAGTGCTATTTCAAAATCGGCTGCTGGACTGAGATTTGTACCTGCCAGGGTTTCAAGTGCAAGGAGTAGCTCAGAAGCAAACTTAGCTCTAGGCATCCCCTCCGAATCTACAGGATTTAAAACAAGATCCTTACCTAGAGTCAATACCAAACCTTCTGGTCTAAGACCAGCAAGTCCTCGCATATCTTCGTTCACAGTGACCAGCAAAACTCGTTTCTCTCTGGCCAGAATCTGATCTATTAATATACTGAGAACATGTTTTCTATCCCTCCAATCACCTCCACAAAGAAGCAATCCTCGTTCAAGATCTGAGTGCATGAGTCCCACCGAGGGACCAGTCTTTAGCGTTTCTGGATTCACAACTACACCCAGCGGATAATCATCTGAACGACTACGGACAGGAGCGATAAATTCGCCAGGAACATTACTACCCACCTCAGAAGCAAGTTCACTTGGTAATTGGACTAGCCAATTTGAGAGCTCATTCCCAGTGGCAAAGAAGGTAGGAGGACCACCACACAGGTCCCACTCTTTCAGTTTGTGACTGAGCTCTTGTTCTTTGATTCTCTTGAGCCCTCCATCTGGAACACTTCCCTTCAACTGCCCTTCGATGAGTCTAGCTTCATCATCTGTATGAGTGTGTCCCACAAAGTATAGCTGCGATAGCCAAACGCCCCCTCTATTGTGGAAATACGCTTTCCGCTGTGTTGATGACAGATAATCTAGATAACGTTCGATAGGACCTGTGACAACACCATCCTTTACAATTTCACTTGTGTCTATTGGACACAAGTCTGCCAGGAGCAAGAAACCATGGGATGTGTCCAGACCTCTCAATAATCGTCCCAAATCACCCTGAAGGTTAGGTCGTGCTTTCTTCATATTCAATGCAGTAATATGTCTCTCATCACCAACTCCTTTGCTCAGAAGTGACTTTTCCCTCTTCTCAAAATGTACATCCTGCTTAGGAACCTCATACCAGTCAATGTCATTCATGGTGCGAAGTTCAAGATATTTCTGAACTGGTGGTAGAAGGAGTATGAGAAGAAGCCCAATACTTGTTGTGACAATTGTCAAATCGGGAAACCAAAAGACGCACGCCATCACGAGAAGCGAGAGGCCAAAGACATAATCCCACGAGGGCTTCACAGATCTGTCATCCCACCGGATTTCAGTATCTGTGGTTATGCTCATGCGTGCACTCTCTAATTGCTCCATTGGGTCTTGTGCAGGCTTGGAGCCCATGATGTTCCCTCTTTTCCTCGCCATCAGGCCCCACCGCCCAGTCCATTCTTGACCTGTCGTGCTAACACATCGAGCATTGCTTCCATCCTGAGTTGCATATACTCATTGGAAGAATTGACGATAAGTGAGTCATCTAATATGACAACTTCAGGATGGTCGATCTTTGCCGGGTGACCAAGAACCATATGTACAGGTTCTTTTGACACTGTCTTCCAAGTATATCCGTGTCCTCTCTGTAGGAATTCCATCACTGCATTAGCTCTAACTCCTTTTGGAAATTCCAATGCAACCTCAATTCCCACTGACAACACCTCCAGTATTCACAAGTTGCATCTCATAGAGTCCTGCACGATCAATTGGTGTGTGTGGATATGAGGACCGCATAGCACTCTCCAATGTGATAACATCATCATGCAACTTTTCTGAGATTTTCTGAACGGCTCGTACTCCATTGAGTAATCTTAGAGACCTTCTAACAACCTGCATCCCTGCAAGCGTAGAACTATTCCCGAGAGGCCGACAAACAAAGAATCGAAGCTCACAAAGACTCTCTTTTGAGAACCTCTCACTCATCGCCTGTAGGACACGACTAGCAGATAGTGATACATCGATGCCTAGCGGGACACTTGACAAAAGACAACCAGCTTGGACTTCTATAGTCCAGGTACGTAAGATTGCCATGATCCCTGTGGCTTCATCCCAAAGCACGGTCATTGGTCTTTGCCAAAAAATGAATATTGAAACAACTAAGGCGGTTAGTCCAATTCCTAATGCTGATTCAATGATTATGCCTTGGACTGGCGCTATCAATGCACGTGAAATCCATGCAATAATTAGGGCTGCAGGTAATACCCATTTTGCCCACTCAATGTCACGATAGTTTTTCACCAGATACACCTTCCTTCACAAACATCTCTATTGCCTCCTGTAGCTCACCAACCCCTCTGTATGGCCACAGGTCTGCTGCTGTATCCTCACCAAACACATCGATATGTTTCAGAAACCGTTTATCCAACAACACAATGATGCCTCTGTCTTCAGGAGACCTCCTGAGTCTTCCAGCCATCTGTGCTACTTTGCGTATTGATGGAACCACTACTGCGTAATAGAAACCAGAACCAGGTCCGTAGCGTCTGTCATAGAAGTCCTGCAGAGCTTTCTGATGACTTGTTGGTGGACTGAAAGGAATTCCCACACCTATGATAATGTCCACCATGCTTGATCCTGTATCGACAAGGTCAACACCCTCACTCACCTTGCCTCCATATACACAAAACAATGCATGAGGTCTCGTTGCTAGAGCACTCTTAACGTCCTCGATCTTGATGGTTCGGTCCTCTACTAATTGCTCTCTGAAACCAGGATTTATACCAAAGCTGAACACATCCTGCATGATTGCATAGCTCGGGAAAGCAATCATGGCACTCTTGTTGGCAGGAACTGTCTTGAGAACTACCTCTATTCGTTCTCCAATAGCCCTCCAGAGGTTTGGGTTTCGAGTTTTATAGCTCGTGGAAATTTCTTTGTCTACTAGAATCAGGCGGGTTCCCTGTGGGTAGGGACTTGATAGTTCCTCCCCCTTAGCACTCCCAATCCCCAGAATGCGTTTATAGTGTGACAATGGTCTCAATGTGCCAGACATAAGAAGTGCAGACCGAGCAGTCCTGAGGATTTGTGCTACAAGCCCAGCAGCATTCAGAGGCCGAATCTTAAGAATGACACGAGAAAGGTCTTTGCCAAGATGTTCTTCCCACGATGGCATGATCTCGATTGTGACTAGCCAATCATCACTCTCAGTGGCTCTTTTGCCTGCATAGAGAAAAGATACAAGCTTGTCTACTGGTGTATCCATTGGAACTGACTCGTCCACACCCTCCATTGGAGTACTGTACTCAATGAGTCTATCAAGATCTCCATGAGCTGCGAAGCGTGGGTAGGCGTCCCATTTGTCAAGACGCCGCTCACCTCGAAGGGTGTCGAGGTTAACCATAGTGGTTTCCCAGAGGAAGTCTACAGTTTCTTCAAGCCATTTGACCCCCGTTTCTTTCACAATATCCCGCTTATGATCCCTCAGCCATGTTAGGTCAGAGCCATGAAGTTCCGCAGCCTCCGCTTCCAGAACATGTTCAGAGAGATTGTGTGCCTCATCCACGAGTATATCTATCTCATGAAGGTCTGCTCCCAATGATGTGAGGAGAGCCATTCTTACTCTGCTTCTGAAGATATAGTCATATGGACCAACAACAACTCTACTCTTCTTTGCACACCATCGAAGTACCTCATATGGGCACAGTCCTAATTCTTCACTAGTTTCTTCAGCAATAATCCGACTGACTACATGGTCGCTGAGCAGCTCATCAACATCCTGAAGGAACTTCTGTCGGGGTACAGTCCGTCTATCATCAGTTCTCTTGTAGCAATTCCAGTAGCGAGTACATTCTCCCATTCGGACTAGAGCTGCACAACCCCGCATGAATCCAAGGGAGGAGAGGTTTTTCATCATTGACTTCATGGGACACACATGTTTTCGTGAAACCATACTAGTAGCGGTGAGTAAGTTATCAACGGAATGGATTCGTAGCTGAGTGAGTTCTTCTTCAAACACTTTCGATTGAGAGTGTGTTCGAGTAAGAACAAGTAATCGTGATGTAGGATCATTGTAGCGTGAGGACAAATATCCAGATAGTGTTGCTATTGTCTTTCCGATCCCACAGTCTGCAGACAAAAGACCTACGGTGCCCTCTGAAAAAACCTCCTCAGAAAAATAGACCACACGCTCCTGATGTCGTCTTGGTTGATATGGAAACCAAGCCATTGGGTCTGGAGCTGTGGTGGTCATTGTCATCCCTCCACATGAAGACAGTTCTCTGCTCTATGAATCCTAAACCTGAGTGAGAAGTAAGAATGAAGGAGCACGTGAAACCTTTCAATGGCGGCAGGGGATCTGAAGCCCGCTTTCTTTGTCGCCAAGCGCTCTATAATCTCAGGACTAAAACCTCTCACACGAGCAATCTTCCAGAAGGTCTGCTCAACTTCTTCTACAATTGCTTTGTAAAAATACAGAGTCTGCTCAACAAGATCTTTCAGAAATTTCACAGCATCTCTTGCTCCAGAGGGAATCTCAGAAACCCTAGTTTCTGAAGGAAGATACACAATCATTCCCTCACCACTGTCAAGATAGACTTCAGAGGGCACTCCCCTTGTACCTCTCAACGCCTCCAAATAAGACAGCAGTCGTGCTAGCTGTGATAGTATTGGTTTTCTCGTGTCCCTCCAAGCAATAGTCGTTACCACATATAATTCGGGATCAGGCTCTGGATATGCTAGAGGGATTGTGGTCAGTCTGTGAGAGGTGTCCCGCATCAGTAGGTTTGTCATATTAATGACAGATGCGTGAGAACCGTGATTTGGTGGTAGGACAACTGTCACCAGTCATCACTCTCCGCAACCACAAGTGTGCCATCGACATCAATAATCAAACCCTCTTCCTCAAGTTGGTTTAGAAACTTCTTGGTACGCTCAATATCGATGTTGGCTTCTTCACATTCCTGAAGTACTCGCCATAGAGTCACACCCCTCCCTCTATTGAGCTCGCTTAAGTCAGATACAATGTTCAAGACACGTTTCTTTACACCTAATCCATACCTTGACTTTGGTTTAGATTTTAGCTGGGATTTTGTTGCCATTCTTTGCATTACATTAAGAGCTTCATCGACAGAGCTAGCATACATCACATCTGGAGAATTTAGTATTACCATAGAACAGAGGTTACACGTTGACTCATCCTCTTTGTTGAGTACCAATTTGTATCCGGTGTAATTGCATCTGGGACACGTGAACACTCTGTATGACTTTCCCTCTAAGCTCACTCCTCCAGTTCCTCCATTTGTTCCTCTTCGCTCTTCTTTGTCTTCTTCTTCGTCGTCTTCTCCTTGGAAGATTCTTCATCTTCCTCATCCGAAGTACTAAGCTGAGTCCCAAGCTTCTCTTTGATTAGTTTCTCCATGCTGGTCTTCTCGCTCTTCTCTTTGTAGAATCCACCCCACCCGATATGCACCTCAACCGTAAATTCCGGAACTCCAGCATTGTCTCTCAGGACAAGTCTCCGTTTACCCTGTGTTCCTTTCCCTGCGTAGAATCGATAGTCGGATGCGTGACTCACAACATGGCCACCAGCTGGAGCAAACGCATTCCCTCCGTAGTTTGAAATCTGAGTGGTGACTTGGTTTGTATAGGCGAATACAGCTTCCGTAGCAATACCCATACGTCTCATCGTGTTCAATAGACCATTGATTGTCTGCTGTCTGGTGGCAAGTGTTCCAATACCTCTGTACTCTGCTCGGAATAGTCCGGTGAGAGAGTCAATCACCAGCATTTTGAACTCCCCTTCTGCGAGAAGCAGCTGAATCTGCTCAAAGGTGTCCTCAATCTGGCTACTCAATGCCATAGGTGCGACGTTGATGCTACCAAGAACCACATCAGGGTCAAGACCCCATCTTATTGCATTCGCACGGATGATATTGGTCTTGAAAGAAGCCTCCGAATCCAGCCATAGTACTCTTCCTTCAAGTCCACCCTGCTCAAGTGGGAGTTGTGCACGTACAGCTAGATGATGACACCATTGTGTCTTGCCACTTGAGAAACCCCCATAGAACTCAACGATGGAACCAGCCTCCAATCCACCCATGAGCATATCATCAATTGAAGAGATACCAAAGGACAGTCGAGGGACTTTTGCCTGTGCTTTCTCAAGCTCAATACCTGAACGGAATCCAAATTTCCCTGTTGTATCGCGTGCTGCACGAATTATCTTTCGGACTGTTGCTTCTCCAAGCTTTGTGCGTTCTTGGAGTTCTATTGGGTTCTGAACGCTAAGAATCTCTGCAGTTGTGATGAATGCATCACGTAGACGTTTAGCCGCTGCAGGACCCACTCCTGGGACTGCTTCTATATCAATCACTTACCAATCACCTCCAACTCAAGTGGACCTCTTAGTGGAACAAGTCTGCTGAATGCATCAAGCTCAGAGTGTGGAACAAGAATTTCCTTCCCTGTGAGAAAAAGCTGCATTCCTGGGAAGAGCGATGCAACTGCTTGTTGACGAATCGGAGGAACACAGAACATGAAACCCTCTGATGTGATTCGTCCAACTACACTCACGTACCCACCAAGTGTTTCATACAATGAACCATCCTGTGATGATGTGCCCGGCTCTGCTGGTGGCACCTCCATCATATGTCTGAAAAGGGTTTCAAGTGTGTCAAAGAACTCTCTCCATCCACTGGATCGTGTTCGATAGAGTGCATCCATAAATCCCGCTTTTGCTCCAGCAACCCAAGCAGGATCTGGGTAGTCCTCAAATCCAATCATATCACTTGTCAAATGCTCTTGAACATACATCATATCGCCTCCATCGCATAACCAAGTTCAATTGATGCTAGTAGCGTGCAGACCATGTTGATCAAGACACGAACAGACTGGATTGACTTTGCGAACCTGAAAGACATTCATATTCACCTAACAAAAAAGAAGCGAAGAATAATCTTCAAATTTCCGAGAAAGAGGGATACAGAACGATAGCGTTTTTGTGAACTATGAAATGCCCGATATAAGCCCCGATGTTCTATTAAGAGATTATAGTCCCAATTTTATTTATTTGGGCTCTATGAGGACTTTTTTCATTAACCCTATATCCAAAACTGCAATACCCTTTACTCTTTGATGGCAACAGTGTCTACTCAATTTTGATCAAGCGCATCTCATTATAATCGGTAACCACTCTGATATAGCCACGAAGCATGTCGTCTATCTGAGTGTCGCCAGTGTCGACGCGAAGAGTTTCATCTGCGATGCCCTTGAGTTTTGAAGGAGTGCAAATCACAATGATACGGTCACGACCAACACTGTCAATGATTCTTGGACTAATCTGTTGATTTCCTCTTCCGAACAACATGCCTTGATGACCGATAGGTGACACGATGATCCATGCTTTACTGAAATCATCAACAAGTGCTAGTATCTCTTCTTCGTTGACATCAAGATGCATTTTTCCTTGTTTGTAAACATCAACACCAAGAGTTGTCTTCTTGACCTCGAGCAGGTTAGTAAGTGTCTTCAAGGTGGTTCCAGGTCCGAGGATATATGTTCCATCTTGGTCAATCTGTTCAATGACGTACTTCGCAATAGCCTCTTGTGCTTCATATTCATCAGTGGTCTCTGGGCTTGCTTGTTTCGCTCCTTGAAACCTAGCAGGAACTGAGGGCCCTTTTAGATAGCCATAGAGGTTGATGACGAACTGGTCCTTTCTAATTGATTTCTCATCAGCATCCATAATCTCAAACTCTGCAGTCTTCGCTGTTCCATCAAACACAAGCCGCACAACTTCTGCAGCATCAGCAGGATTCACTACAAATATTCCGCTGTACATCTTGACCCCTGAGGGGACTCCGAGAATTAGAAGATCATCAAGGTCGTAGACATTCACAGCATCAAGGATGTCTCTCGCAGTACCATCTCCGCCCACGAAGACCAATAACCGGACATCCTCCTCATAGAGTGCTAACACACAGTCCTTTGTGTCCTCTGCATCAGTAGAGTTCTCGATATCAATATCCACGACTTCATGCTTTAGGCCAGCCTCTTGTAACACATCCTCCCCCATCTTTCCTGGACACGTGATGATTCGTATCTGATCTCTAAGCTTCAATGATATTATGATTGATTCTAATGCGGTTAGGAACTCAAGAGCCCTACCAGGTGCTACGGGAGTAGCACCCCTCTTGATGGCCTCCTCCAAAACATCATCTGTGCCCTTCAGTCCAACACGACCACCCATTCCAGCTATGGGATTTACAAGTAGGCCAATGTTCATTGAATTGATACAACCTCATTTTCACAGAAACATGCGTGCTCTAAAGCAGTTTTGATAGGTCAAAGTCTGCTCATTTTAGAGCTCCAACTTGATGTGCGGACTGTATCCAGAACGCAACTCGAACCATTACTTCTTCGATGAACTTCTCTCGATTATCTGGCGTTGCATCCTCAGGCCAACGGTTCCGCCGATACTCATCGAACTTCTGGAAGGTTCGACCATACTTAGTAGTTAATGGGATTTCCACACGTCTGTCGCATACCGTATTGAGAGCTCTGATGAATGTGACAAAATCGAGATCTAGACGAACTATCCACTTTCGAATAGCTTTGAAGAAGACGTCAGCTTTGGCCTCGCCCCACTCTAAGCCTTTAACACCCTCTCTGTCAGCACCATCTATCCTCTCAGAGTTGAAACTACAAGTCTTGTCAAAATTGCATCTAGCTCGGAGGTTAATCTTGCCCTTTGAGAACCACATGAAGATATCATGGGACCCCTTTTTCCTCATCTTTTCTTTATGTTCCCCAACAGGAAAAATAAGCTCAATCATTCTTCCCTCTTTGAACTTACCACCTGCCTTCAGGTAGAGCTCAAGAGCCCAAGCTAAGGGTGGAATTGCATTTACTGGATGTGATTCGTCAGGCTTGCTCATTGTTCTAACTCACATCAAAAACTTCCACTGATATTAGTTGGGATATTTACATAAAATGCCGAAGTGGGTCAGTAATTGCTGCCCTTCTCTCGGTTGATCACCAGATTTTCTGCGAGCTCTTTGAAGATGTCAACAATACCCTCTCCAGTCTTTGCAGAAGACTCGATATAGGGCATCCCGTGCCTCTCAGCAAAATCGTGCCCCTCAGAGGGTTCGACCACTCTATCAGGAAGGTCCGTCTTATTCGCCACAAGTACAAGAGGAATCTCTTTGTTTATTGCCTTGTGAAGCTCATCGAGCCACTCCTCAAGCACTATGAAAGTCCTTCTTCGAGTAACATCATACACAAGGAGACCGCCACTTGACCCACGATAGTACATTGGTCGTAGTATCTGGAATCGGCTTTGTCCGGCAACATCCCAGATCTGCAGCTTCACAGTGACGTCGCCTCTGTCACGCGGAATGTTGACATTTTTGACTGCGAACTGGCTTCCGATGGTTGTCTTATAGTCAGTACGAAAGAAACCATGCGAAAATCGAGTGACTATAGCTGTCTTTCCTACTGCGCCCTCTCCTAGCACGACGATTTTAAACAGGTAATCGTAAGAGCTGCTCATGTGTTTAGTCACCCATATGTGGTAGGCGGTACGACGACAAAGCGATAGAGGGTCTATGCGACTAATAAGGTTTCGTAAGATTATACCAAAGTGCAGGTCACGGCTTAGTGAGGATGACAAGCCTGTTCACATGGAGAATTAAGACCGTAGTTTCAGGCAGTTCACGCTGCATGAGGTGGTTGAACTTCTTTTGTTGCTCTTCATCTCCGTGAACTGCAGCAACAAATGTCGGTTTCATGTCCATAGCCATGGTGAGAGCTACACCCGGAACGCAGGTTGGGGAAGGCCAACCAGTTGGGAGGAATGCTGCGATTCCCAACTTACAGTAGGCGGAATAACCCAGTGTTGTCTGAGCATGATATTTTCATTGATTAGTAATAGCCCACTCAATGAATTTCCTGAATAGACGATTGAACTCTTCTGGTTGTTCCACCATTGGGATATGATGAGCGTTTTTTACGATCGCAATATCAGCCCTTGGTAATTTCTTTTCAAATTCTGCAGCAATTGCAGGGGTAATAAT
Source organism: Candidatus Thorarchaeota archaeon MP11T_1 (assembly GCA_002825515.1). The sequence goes on from PJET01000037.1 coordinate 18,236, forward strand.
ATCATCATTAGACCCAACAATAACAAAGACAGGGATGTCAATCTCCCTAAGTCGTTCAGTAATATCGAACTTGTTGCAAGCGGAGAGGTCTCGAGCCAATACCTGAGGGTTCGCCAGCCTCATATCATCGTCGAGTTTCTTCAGCTGGTAAGTCTCAGTATAGTTTTCAAAGATGCGGCTCTTGAAGAAGTACACGCGGTCCTCTAGGGTTTCCTTGACAAGCCCTGATCTTAATTTTGAGAGGTCAAGGTTTGATGAGGTGTCTACCAACACTAGAGCTTTGGGCTTTTGCACATTATCATGTAGAGTATAGCACATTGCAACACCACCGCCCATCGAATGACCAACCAGAATGAAATTCTCGAGATTCAGGTGGTCAATAAGAACAGTCACATCCTCAGTAAAGCTCTTCTCAATAGATGGTTCACCCTCATGATTCTCTGACTTTCCGTGCCCAGAAAGGTCCAATGCAATTGTACGATACAACTTAGAAAATTCCCTTAATTGTAACGACCATATGAGATGAGATGAACCAGCACCATGCACAAAAACCAGAGCAAATCCAGAGGCTTTGTCATTTCTATTATCCACGTCTACAAAGTGAATCTTGACCCCTTTGTGCTCCAGGAACGGCATGATGGCCAGTCATGAGTGAATAATCATATAGAACTTTGTTGCTCGAAGTCCTGTTTTGACAGTAGGTACCTTTTTTTCTGAATTCGTACCGAACAGAGTTGTGACCACTATGACTGGTAAGCTCTTTGGTACAACAGGTGTAAGAAAGGTATATGGTGAAGAGTTTGATCTTGAGATGGCACTAAATCTTGGTAAAGCCCTGGGAACTTACATTGGTAAGGGGACTGTTCTTATTGGCCGTGATGCTCGTACCACCGGCCTCATGATTGCGGATACTGTTACGGCAGGAATACTTTCGACTGGTGTAGATGTAGTGCGTGCAGGAATCATCCCGACTCCGACACTTGCGTTTATCACAATGAAGCACGGATTTGATGCAGGAGTTATGGTAACAGCATCCCACAATCCCCCTAAATACACGGGACTTAAGTTCTGGTCGCAAAACAGCATGGGATTCACAGCGAATAAAGAGGCCAAACTGGAAGAGATTTATAACACGAAGAACTTCAAAGTTGCTAATTGGGATGAGCTGGGGAAGGAGTCAAGATTTGAAGATAGTGTCGAAGAGCATATTGAAGCTTTGCTAAAACGATGTGATGTGAATGCCATTAAGTCAAAGAACTTCAGGGTGATTGTGGATCCAGGTAATGGTTCGGCTTGTGTGTTAACGCCATATCTAATGCAACGTCTAAATTGCCATGTCGTGACGATAAATGGCCAATTGGATGGACACTTTCCAGGACGACCTTCAGAACCTGATGAGGACTCTCTTGGAGATCTGATTCAGATGATTAAGAGGACAGGAGCAGACTTAGGAATTGCGCATGATGGGGACTCAGACAGGGTTGTTTTTGTCACTGAACAAGGTGAAGTAATCAAGGGAGACCGAACTATAGCTCTGCTCGCGCAGCAGGTTATGTTAGTTACGAAACGTGGTATTGTTGTCACCACCGTCGATAGTTCACTTGTCCTAGATGAAACTGTAAGAAAGGCAGGCGGGGATACAATTCGAACACCAGTTGGAGATATTCAAGTTGCAGTCAAACTGGCAGAGTCAAATGGAGTGATTGGAGGAGAAGCGTGTGGAGTTTACATCTTCCCAGAAGCGCATCTCGCTCCTGAACCATTTTTGGCAGCATGTAGAGTACTCGAACTGATGGCAAAGACTGAGAAGTCATTTGGAGAGTTGGTAGATGCTATTCCCAAATACCCGATTATAAGGAGCAAGCTTGAGTGCCCCAATGACAAGAAGGAAAATGTGATGAAGTCTATTTTGGAAGAACTTCCGAATAAGATGAGTAATGTGAAACAAGTCCTTACAGTAGATGGTCTTGGAATCACTATGGAAAACGGATGGGTTCTGGTCAGACCATCAGGAACAGAACCGATTATCAGAATTACTTGCGAAGGACAGACCAAAGAGGCTGTAGAGGAAATATTACGGACCTCAGAGGAAGTCGTTGGAGCCATAATATCTTCAGCTTAGCTCCAAACAATGTTTATAGCGGTACTGCAGCTTTTCAATCTATATTATCGGGGTCAATATAATGCCGGATGAAAGAAAAGAACTTGAAGCAGAGATTATGGATGAATTTGAGTGGGCTCTGAAAGACCCAAATGAAGAAAAAATCCGGCAGCTTGGAGAAGTAGTCAGCATAATCACGACAAAGTTGACCGAAGCTATAACTAACCTGCAGATTACTGTCATGGATTTAGAGAGTAAAGTTGATGCGCTTGAAAACAGGATGTCATCCATGGCAGCTCGTGCCCCGGCTGCAGCTGGAGGACCTGCAGCAGCTCCTGCAGCTAGCGGAGAACCAATTCCAACCATGGCTAGAGCACCCGCACCCAAACCAGCTGGTGCACCGGGCGGCGGAATGAGTATGATGGGAGAGTTAAAGGCTCTCTTAGCAGCCCGCAGAAGAAAGACTGAAGGTCCAGAGCAATAGCATGATCTAAAATAGGCTGTCTACACTATTCTTCTCATAGAAAGGACCGGCATGTTCTGGAAGAGTTATGGTAAAAGCTTCAGCCCTTTTGCAATTTGCTTGGACTCCACGTAATCGAGTTCGTGCATCATATAATTGCGCGTAGTACGAGTCTGCCTTTTTTACCTGAGATTCGTGTTTCTTGAGAGCAGCAAGAGCCGCGCGGTAGGATTCACTAATGTCAACATGAACATTTGGTCTAGAGATCATAGTATTAATCTCCATGTTGTAGATACGTTCAACTCTATGCGCATCATCGAAGATAGTAACGTGTGAAGCCCATTCAGCCGCTTGATTGACTATTGCTGCACATTGTTGATGATTATGATTGTAGTCGGAAGAATGATGGGTGATGATGAGATTGGGACGGGATTTTAGAATGGCTCCAACCACTTCATTTGTGAGTTCTAGATTGATTGCAAAATCATCCCGTTCACTCAAATATAGATGCCGCACACCTAGAATTCCACATGCTGCCTCAAGTTCTGAATTACGTTCATCGTTTCCTGTCATGCAATGAACATCGACCTTCACACCTTGATCTACATGTCGTTTTATGGTTCCACCAGCTCCAATACACTCATCATCTGGGTGTGCTACGACTACGAGAATCGTTCCCTCATCCGAACCGCTCATAAAACCACGTTCCGAACACCTTCTAATCAAGGTTTGGCAACCATCAGTTGTCCAAACCATTTGCCTTAAAGGGACAGCCAGCTCAGGGAGATAGTAGGTGTACTAGTTGAGGATTGGAGTTAACCTATATCCCACGGTTGGTGGTAGTGGCTATCTTGCAACACGCCTGGGTCAAGAATTAGCCCAAAAAGGCCACATCATCCATTTCATCACGTATCAGAGACCCTTCTCTCTTATGTGGGAACAGACCAGGGGAGTACACGTAGACCTAGTAGATAGTTTTGACTATCCTCTCTTTGAAGGAACAGGACCACCTTATGCAATGGCTTTGACATCCAAAATCATCAAGGTCGCCATGGACTCGAAACTTGACCTAGTTCATGCTCACTACGCCATTCCTCACGCAATGTCAGCCTATATGGCAAGGGAGATTACTGGAATTCCGTATGTGGTGACGCTTCATGGTTCAGATGTTCACTCATTAGGTCAAGACCCTGCTTACAAACCAGTAGTACAACACACTATCGAAAGGGCAGATGCTGTCACAGCAGTATCAGAATTTTTGATGAAAAAGGCGCATGAAGAACTAGGAATTGAGCGAGAGATACATGTGATTCCTAACTTCATTGACGTCACAAAGTTCTCACACCTAAATGGTGTACGACTCTATGTTGAGAGCGGCTGTGTAGGACTTCGAAAGGAAGAGGAAGCCGTTGAACTCAATCCAGAAGAGAAGATTCTACTACATGCCTCCAACTTTCGGAAAGTCAAGCGAGTCGTCGAACTTGTTGAAATAATGAGAATAGTGGTTGATCATTTTCCAAGTGCCAGATTGATAATTGCAGGAGATGGACCCACGAGAATAGAGGTTGAGCGGAAGATAGAAGCATTAGATCTTTGCAATAATATTCACCTACTTGGTGTTAAGAGTAATATGCAGGAAATTATGTGCTCTGCAGACCTATTTCTATTAAACTCAACACTTGAAGGGATGCCACTAGTGCTGCTTGAGGCAATGTCATGCGGTCTTCCTGTTATTACTACCCCAGCTGGAGGAATTCCTGAATTGGTTCGCCCAGGAACGGATGGAATGGTCACCAAAGGATTTGATCAAGAAGAGTATGCACAAGCGATTATTGAGATGCTTGAGAATGATGAAAAACGGAAAAAGTTTGGAGAAGCTGGAAGAAAACGTGTCGAAGAGTCATTCTCAGCGGAACGTGTTGTGAATATGTACGAGAAAGTATTCGAGAGTGTACTACCTAAGTAGGAGAGAGCTACTTTGAGCCCCAGTGTATACAAAGTCTATGAAGAGTTCATCTGGAATGGACAAAGGGCGGAACTTGCTGAAAATCTCTATAATACACCTCCAATCACCCTTGATGGTATTATTGATAGAGTCCCAGCACTTCTGGATTCATACAAAGATATGCTGTGGCACATTCCAGAGAAAATGAACTCTCTCAAGAAGGCACTTATTGAAAGCAATAAGAAACTCGGTTCTTTGACGCCTAAAGTCAGGGAGAACATAGAGAGGCTGGATATTGGTGCTGTGGAATCTGCACACCAAGCTGTTGTGATGGGAGGACCAGTTTACATTTTAAACAAAGCAACAACAGCAGCTCAAGTTGCATCTCTTGCAACTGACAAAGGTGTTCCTCTGACACCATTCTTTTGCGTCGCAGATTATGATACTGTCCAATCAGAGTTAACAAACATTAGAACACCCTTGATGGGCAGGGATGGTAATTTGATCAGTCTACCCGTTCCACAAGGTTTTGAGAATTCACCTGTGAGTGTTCTGCCACTACCAGAGAATGATTGGTTAAGTCAGGCTGAGGAAGACATCAGAAGTAATTACAGACCAATGTTCAAGAATCTAGAACAACGTGCGCGCACATTATTCGAGGAGCGGCTCGAGCAATCTTTGGCAATTATTAGGAGTGCGTTCTACAACTCAAAGACACTTGGAGAGTGGGCAGAGAGGATCATGGCACATCTATTCAATGTTATAGGTGATCTTGGAATACCTCTGCTTATTGCTTCTGAAAAAGCGATACGTAATCTCCTTGTTGAGGGAATGGAGTTTCTACTAGCAAAAGAGAATAGAGAACGATTTCTCAAGACGTTCGACGAAATGACTGATCTCATTGAGGCACATGGATATGAACCAGGAATCGGACGTAGAGGCTCAGATTACGTGCCCTTCTTCTACGAATGTCCTAATCCAGGATGTAATAACAGCCGAACAGAACTCCATTATGAGGACTTGGGAAATACTGCTATTCTGACAGGCAAGTGTCCTTCATGCTCCGAATTAATCGAAATTGAAACTTCAACAGATAGTCCATATCTTGGAGAGATCGCTGCTCAACTTTCACCAAGAGTAGATACAAGACAAATTTTGATTGACACACTCATTCCAACAGTAGCACATATCGGAGGTCCTGGAGAAACAGCATATTACGCTCAGGTTATTCCATCCACAAGGTCCATGGGGATTCCTTTCCCGCTATTCATTAAATACCCGAGAGTTTACTTCAACACACCATGGAATGAGGAAATAGCCAAAGGTCTTGAGGATGAAAGTATTGAGGTTCTTCATAGCAAGGATATGTTCGGACTGATGGGTCAAATTTCCAAATCTAGAAGAAAAAGCCAATTCGATGAAATGAACGAACAGCTTGTCGCTTTGAAGAGATTGATCCTAAATACTCATGCGAGTCTAAATGAAAGTCTACAGAATATCAATAACAAGATTGCACAAGCATCAGGAGATGCTCACGAAAAGCTCCAGTTTCAAAAGCTGGATTTAGAACGTTATATGTCCTGGCAATTTGGGCAATATGCTGAGAATAAACTAGGGCAAGAATCTTCATGGGCATGGATAGAATGGGCGATCAATTCAGGCTTCTCGGACCTCTTTGGACCTTTTGAAAGAGCGTATATTGGTCCAATGAAAAATGGAGCCACAGTATTCGTGAATTTCTTTGTCTAGGGCTATCCAAGCTCCTTAGAAAGAAGATTACCCAAGCGCTCTATTCCCTCTGACAGGATTTCGGGCGTCGCATAGGAGAATCCAAGCCTCATTGTATTTGGTTGTGGTAGACTCTTCCTAAGGTCTTTGTTATCCTTTGTTAATCGATGTCCTGATTGAGGATAGAATGGAGCTCCTGGAACGTAGAGGATGTCGTTTGGAATTGCTACTCGTTTCATGAACTCTCCTGCATCAAACTTCTTGTCCTCACTCTGCCACCAGATGAAGAACCCACCTGTAGGGTCAGTCCGCACACCAGCTGGGAACGATTCGTCAATTGCCTTAGCCATTGCTTCATAGCGTTTCTTGTATTGCGGAATTCCAACACGCATTGCTTCATCAATGTGATTCTTGTAGTACTCATTAAGAATGCGTTGTACTAATGTAGTGGTACAAAGGTCGAGGTAACCCTTATCCTTGAGTACTTGCTCCCTAACATCTGGTGGAAGGATTGAGTAGCCAACTCGTAATACTGCAGCCTCTTTACTACTCGTTCCGAGATATGCTACACGTTCGTTGTTCTCGTCCAGCGTCTTGATAGCTTTAGGATTCTTCTTGAACTGAATCTCTGCATATGCTGCATCTTCAATAAGGAGTATCTCATATGTTTGTGCGATATCAAAGAGTGCCTGGCGTCGTTTCATGGGGAGTGTTGTGCCTTTTGGATTATCAGAGTCAGGAACTACATAGATTATATCCGGACATTTTCCAAACTTCCTCTTTGAAACTTCTATTGCATTTTCAACAGCCTCTGGGATAATTCCATCAAGGTCAGTAGGAATCGTGATGACACGTCCTCCAAGCTTCTCTGCTGGAGCGAGGAACCCAAGGTATGCTGGAGATGGTGTTATTATTACATCACCTGGATCAATCAGTGTGTCCAGTATTGCATAGATTGCTTGTTGAGATCCATTTGTGATTGCAACCCGATCCCATTCGTTTTCGCAGTCAATGGGAATATCTCGGACATCACAGAGTCTCTTGGCAAGGGTCTTTAGGAACCATGACTCACCACCGGTTGGACCATAATTGAAGTCATCGAGGGCTAATTTTGGATTCTCCTTGTACTTGACACTAAGGTCTGCCATGATATCTGCGAAGATATTGGTAGGCATTATACCAGGTTTCCCGCCGGCAAAATAGTACTTGACATTATACTTGAGAAGAGCTCTTATCTGAGATTCTTCGATAAAATTAGTCCAGGTAGCAAAGCCATAGCCATTGCCTGTTGTGTTTGCCATTATGTATCCGCTCCGGAGGACTTGCAGCTAATCCCCAGGTCACGAAGCATGAACACTTCTGTACATGAACAATGAGAATTATCCTTTATCCTTTTCCACATAGGAAATGATTTTGTTGCGCCCTTCCGAGCTGTGATGTACAAAAATGGGCGTCCATAATGTGCATGTGCACGAACTGTTGTTCATCGAATTTCTGCTGCAAATTTAGCGGCTTCAGCTGCGGGGTCAGTGGCCTCTATAATAGATCGTACCACAATAACAAAGTCAGCCCCAGCATCAATAGCCGCTCTTGCATCGCCCCCTTGGGCACCGACTCCTGGACTCATGATTGGAATATCTGTTCCCAAGACTTCTCGAACCTCTGTGATTATCTCAGGATAAGTTGCTCCAACTATTACACCATCAGTGTCCCATTTTCGTGCGATTCTAGCAAAATAGTGATAGAAGGGTTCAGGCTTTTTCTTGGCATCAGGTGATACATAGAGTCCATATCCCTCTCTCGCTCCAGGGTGAGACATGTAGCATAGCGTGATGATTCCACGTTTTCGGTTTAGAGCCATCTCAAACACACTATCAAGACCACCCTCCATTCCCACGAGCGGGTTTACAATGAGTGCATCAAAGCCAGCATCGAAGTAATACTTTGCAATAGTCTTGTTAGTATTACCAATATCATTCAGCTTGATGTCTGCGATGGCAGTTATCCCAGCGTCGTGAATAGCATTGATAATGCGCGGAATTCCATCGAAAAGACCGACTGGTAATATAAGATGACGATTGATCTTGAAGGCGACAGCATGCTCAGCTGTTAGAGATATTATTCGAAGAGCCTCCTTTTCTAGTCGTTCCTTCTCCGCCTTCATATCAGCCTCATTCTTTCCAACCATGTCAGCAGTCAGATCAAGACCAATGATCAGTTTGCTTTTTCTCACAAAACTCGATGCAGCAAGTTTTCTTTTGTACACGCGAATCACACCTACTCCAAGCTCGAATGGATTGGGTACACACTCTCTATTCTACCAAATAAATCTCGTGTACACTTATATCTAAATCAACAAAACAAATGGATGGAGAAGTCAAAGTGAGTCCAGATTGGTTAGGCACCCGGGTTGCAGTCGTCCTTATTGCAGTAATTGGACCGATCTATTTCTTCTTACTGATGCTCTTCATTCCACAGATGATGCCATTTGGAGATGCACTACTTGATCAGCTCTTCCATTTCATTACGGTTCCGATTGTCTTTTCATTACCGTGGCTTGGGCTTATTTATTATCAACGCTATAGGTTAGCAAACACAATATACATAATGGATGACACCATTTCTAGTGTCCCACTCAGGTGGCGGGTGTTCTATGGAATCAATGCTGCCTTCGTGTTGATGTTGTTTGTTTTGCCAATGGCGACGCCACCTTTAGCTATCATATTGGGTCTCTATGTAGCAGGAACGGTGTTCTATAGGATTGGCATCGGAAAGTTTGGGGGCGGCAAACCAGGAGCAGCATTAGCTGTGCTTGGAGCCCTTGCTCTTTGTATTCTCCCCACCTTCGTCATGCTTGAGTTCCTTCCAAGCTACATAGTTGTGTGGGAGTATATACTAGCAACTTGGGAAACATTTTGGCTGCAGGTTGTATATGGGTTCGCTCAGTGTCTAGTCAACGCCCTCAGTGTAGGGGCACCAATCTATTTCATTTACTTCGGAGCTCAAGAATATGACAGGGGGCTTTATGGTGAGGTTTACACGAAGACACCTACGGGAGGGATACGTCTTCTGGAGCTCATCCTCTTCACGGTGTTTCTCATACTTTATCTTCCGCCAATCCCCACACCATTTGGTATAATTCCATTCTTGAATCAATCAATCCTATTCACGAGTTTCATTAACTGGATTTCGTTGTCTATCGTTGGTATCATGTATGTCGTGAAATTCGCACTGAAAGTTAAGAATGACACTACAATAGGGGGCGTTTCAAACCTCTTTGTGATAGGGCTCTTCCTAGTTGTTGAGCTCTTCTTCAAGACGAACCTATTGCTCATTACAGCTATTATTTGGCTTGCTTTCTTGGTCTATGCAGGGCTCACTAGTGTGAGCTATCTCCGCGCATCATCTCGAGAGATATACTGATAGATTTTTTCACATGTAATCTATCTTATAATACCTCAATTCAGGTGCTACTACTGAATAAGAATACGCTGTTCTGAGACCAACAAGAAGCTCAATCTTGAAATCATTATCGAGATCACCAATCTGCAGAACTGATACGGTCATGTCCGGATCAGCGATAATGTATTCAGTCCCTTGATGAGTATCCGCGTCAACCTCGTAATAGCGAATACTTCCATTAACAAAATATCCGCCATCATCCCAAAGGCCTATTACTATTTCCTTAGCGCCGTTACCATCCACATCTCCAATGGTTATATCGCAGATTGGGCCAAGCTCTCCTTGCATATCGTAAACAACATGTTCGCTCCATGAACCTTCGCTATATTCGTAAATTCTAATCTGGTCCTTGTGTTCAGGGTAAGTAGAGTGACCAAGCACAATTTCAATATCACCATCATTGTCCGCATCTCCTATGTCCATGCAATCGCCATTATCAACGTTCAAAATATCATGTTCTTCCCAAGAATTGATATCAGCGTTAAACTCAAAGTACTTCAATGCGGATTCTCCAGGATGTTCAGTACTGCCTCCTAGCCAAACTATTTCATTGTACGCACCGGGAATGACATCTTCAATCTCAATTCCTGTGGAAACATATGACCAAGTCTTTAGGCCTACCTCAGTCCAATTGTCAAACTCTGAGTTGTAGTCATAGTATTTCAGTTCGTATCCATCGCAAGGATCTTTGCATGCAACAATTTCATTCATCGAGTCATCGTCAAGGTTTCCAACAACAATTCTGTGAAAGATTAGCAATTGCCCTATGTAGTGGTAATTCCACTCAATACCATCATACTTGTAGTATCCAAACAGGAGTTCTTCATTAGTAGAAACCTCCATGGTGAGAATCTCGTTCTGAGAATCATTGTCTATGTCTTCGACCTGTATCCAGCCCTGAACATTTAGTCCATTAATGGTTTCTTCGGTCCAAATGCCATTATTGTATTCGTAATATTTGATAGGGCTGTTTTCTTCTATCTGGAATGAAAAATAGACCTCATTCTTGCCATCAGAGTAAATATCAGCGATTCTAAAACAATCAATGTTTGGTGGAATCTGGAATGAGATATCATCAATGAAGTATTCGAAGGCAGGCTCAAAGACAATGTAGGCTTGATCTACGTAGAGTGATGAAACCTGTGGCGATTTACCCTCTGGACCCCTGTCATTGTCAACAATTCTCAAACTGATGGTTTCACTCATATCGTCTGGTACGTCCACAGAGTACCACCTGTCTATTCCTATGTTAGTAATAGCGGCTATTGTTCTCCAAGAGCCCAAAGCATTCGATTGAACATAGAATGCGGTGTCTTGGTCATCCCATTCCAAAAAACCAGAGTCTAGATACTCACCGGAGAGCTCCATATGCCCCAAGAATCGGAATGTAGTGTCTTCTCGTGGCTGAGTTCCAAGATTATCAAAGACATATATCCAGCCCAAGTCAGCAGTATCATCAGTTGGGTTCTTGGTTCCATGTTTATTTTTCTCTTCCATGAGTACCTCATATAACCCATCTTCATAGTATGTATTCTCAAATGTCCCCAAAGAGGTGCCATAGCCAGTTTCAGGATCTTTGTACTCTGAAGTAACTGGGTAAATTCCATTTGATGGTGGTGGAGGACCAAGAATTGTTACAGTCCTGGATTCTGACGCACCAGACTTGGCAGTTGACCCTTGACTAAATATCCGTATCTCATAGGTTCCTGGAAGACCTTTGAGGGTCCAACTGACATAATAGGATGCATCCTGCATTAGCTCTGCTGTCTGAGGTTGATCCCCAGATATGATTTCTAGATAGGCACCATCCACGTCTATGAAATCAATTGAGCCAGGACCAACTGAGTATTGAACAAATGTTTCCACATAACCAGCATCACCCCTATTGGCAAGAACACTCCCAGATACGATGAAAACTGCGTTGTTTTCGATTTCATCACCATCTTGAGGTGTTAAAATCGTCACATCAAGTGCAGTTCTTGGTGGCTTTGCGGCCAGCGTGATGTTTAAGCTCAACGATAATGTCAACAGAAGTACCAAAACCAGCATGATTCTCCTCTTCATACGCAACCATCTCCTTAGAACCACAGCACTACTGTAAGAGGAGTCACTCCCCCTCTTTACAGTCGTAATTCAATGTTCTCATCTATGATAAGGATTTTGTACTGTCGAATCGAAATCTATTGCCAAAATTCTGATTGATACTCGTTTATTCTTCCACAGCGACTGTCTTTGGAGCTGCAGATTGAAATCTATTTTGCACAACCGTAACAAAAAGGATGAATATCCAACCAACGATTGATGCGAGAATGGTTTCAATAGGATAGACAAAGATTATGGAGTCATAGTAACTTAAGAAGAAACTATTGAGGAGCTCGATAATTATGTTTGTATGTTCAGGAGTTTGCATGACTGCAAATACAAGAAAATAGGAGAATCTAGTTACTAAATCAACCAAGTAACTCACCATCACTGAGGTTAAGACTAAGAACCATACTGTGACCCCTCCCAGAACATCATTCATCATAGCGAAAAGGTCCAATCCTTTTGCAAACTTATTCCTGAATTTGTGGAAAAAGAAAAGCAATGTACAGAGGAACACCAATAGATGAAACCATAGGAAAATGAAAGAGGCTGATATGAGAGGGCTTGCAATTACTGACAGCCCTATGATAGCCAAAATCGGTACAAGATATATGATTGGAACAGCTCTAAATCTGTTTGTTTCGATTAGGCCAGCCACAAAGGCACCAGAGGTTGGTGCGACTGCAATATAATACCGCAAACCGCTGAATGTTGGCTCAGTAAAAATAGGAAAAAATACACCAGCAAAAAAAGTACCAATAAAAGCAGCAAGTGTACCATATAGTGGACCCAAAAAATAACCAATAAGTGAAGCGGATATTATATACAATGGGAGATAGCCGCCCGTCCCACCAATTGCTATATTCAAGGGAAGGACAACAACAACAAACTGAATGGCCGCGAAAATGCATGTTAATGCCAAGGAGTAAGGATTCACTGTTCTGACCATCTCTTTCTCCTCCATAAAACCAAAATGGTCATAAAAATGGCAAAACTTACGCCTAAACCAATACTTAACCAACGCGAGGATTCAATCAGCGGCTGGTCTGCTACCTTCATTAGTAAGATATCTGAGTTGTATGGATCACTCTCTTTCAAGGTATATCCAGCCATTACAAATCCACCATCACTAGCCTCGATAACATCTCGTGCTTCATCCCCTTCGTTTAGAATATATTCCTGATCCCAGAGATACACACCGTTTTCATCAGTTCTCATTAACCAAAAATTAGGACCAATAGGACCATAACAGAAACCTGCTATGGAGAACCCTCCTGTACTACATCGTACAATCGAATTTCCTGACGCACTCATAGTATGAGTTCCGATTCGTATTGCTTGATGGCCATATTTTCGTTTCCAGATTAGATTCCCTTCATCATTGGTCCGCAATAATACTGGTCCTTCATAGGCACCCATTTCGGTTACTGACCGACCAGCAACCAGAAAACCATCATCTAATGACAAGATGCAATTTCCTTCAATGTTTGAATATGTTTGATTCCACAGTTGATTCCCTTCACCGTCAGTGCGCATCAGAAACAATGACGGTGAACCGATTAGAATGAATCCATCATCACCACACAGAGACAACCCATGTAGGCCGGCGTAATCATCTTCATCAGAACCCCAACTTTTTTCCCAGAGAAGATTACCATCTGAGTCTGTGCGAGCTAAGTAGTAGTCAACACTACCTCCAGTAAGACGAATATGCCCAAAGATTATGAAACCATCGTCTGAGCATTCAGCAATTTCAGAAAAAGTGCAGTAGTCAGCGTACTCACCAAATGTTAAGTTCCAGAGCTGATTGCCATCAGCATTTGTACGAATCAACCATCCTCGAAGGTAGAGGATTTGTGTGACAGGGTCCAGAAATTCATAGCTACCAGCAAGAGCAAAACCACCATCACTACATTCTACAAGCGAACTACTATATGATGTGATATTCGTGTAGGTACGATTCCACAAATGATTCCCATTGGAATCAGTTCGGACTAACCATATCAAGGGCACATAGGGATTAGTTTGACAGTAAACACCTATCATGGCGAAGCCACCTGTACTAACCTCAATTAAGGAACTGCACCCTTCGCGGTATGGACCACCATAGCTATGACTCCAAATAGTGCCCGGTACCGCTTCAGAAGATTGACTATTGATATTATTGTACAAGCCTGTTTCAGAACTAGCTGCCACTTTAGGAGTTGAAACAAATAGAAGAGATACAAGAAAACAAATTCCTAGGCAAGAAAGATTTTTGCTTATTTTCATGTGCAATCTCCCTCCGTACAAAGATGGTTACATTAACTCGTTAATCTAGTTAATGATAAGGGTTTTTAGCAGTCAGCTATAATTGATTGCCAAAAATCCGAGGAGTAATTGATTAGATTCTAGCCAACAAGTCAATCATTAACTCTTTTCCTCTCTGTTTATGTGTTGTTGGATAAATCATGATCTGTCTAATCTTACTCTAGAACTTCGTCGAAAGGACTTCAATAATATAGTAAGATAAGATGACAAAGTCCCATCAATCTGAGGACTATGACTATTGGCAATAGAATTACATTGGTTCTCCTTGTTACAACCATGTGAGTACATTCAATTGATGACCCTTCTTAGGCGGTCATCTTTTCTAGGGCTACCTTCGCTTGATTCTCCATATTACGACTAATGCAATCAAGGCTATTGGAACGCCAACACCAGCTGCAATCCAAACAATGGGGGTTGATTGCGTTTGATCAGCCACTCTCAATAGCCAGAAGTCGAAATCACCTTCCGTCCAATTCACTTCGGTCTGCCCTGCTAATGCAAAGCCTCCATCACTGCACTCTATTACAGCGAATACCTCATCGCGATCACTGCGATCGTAGAGTTGGTCCCAGAGAAGATTGCTATTATCGTCAATCCGTAATAGCCAAGCACCACCTATCTGAGTTGAAAGGTCCATTCCATAGCCAGCTAAGACGAAGCCGCCATTACTGCAACCCACCATTGATTCTGCAATGCCTATACGACTTCCATCGCTATAGGTGCGGTCCCAGATTACAATACCATCAGCATCAGTTCGAATGACCCAAGGTGTGGAAAGCTGCTGACTTGAATCAACCCTATGTGCTAGGATTTGAAACTCTGACCCAACCGTCAGGATACTGGTTGCCGTTTCCCAGCCAGGATTGCCCAGGGTTCGATTCCAGAGCTCGTATCCATTGGAGTCAGTTCTAACAAAATAGACCTGAGAATCGGAGTCGAAGCTGAGGGTGTTTCCCGCCATAACAAAACCACTATCGCTGCATTGAGCTAGACCATGGAATCCTGGATACTCTCTACCATTAAACCCATAGGTTTGATTCCAAAGGAGATTCCCGTTAGCATCAATTCGAACTAGGCTGAAATCATAGTCTTCGCCGATATTCGACCAACCTAGAAGTGCGAAACCACCGTCTGAACATTCAATCATGTCGAAGCAGTTCGCGCTCTGAGGACCACAATAAGTACGGTTCCATAGATGATTGCCATTCTCATCTGTACGTATGAATAGCATCTCCATATGGGAGGGATTTGAGAATTGTAAACTCCCCGCTATTGCAAAGCCCCCACTGCTACATTCGACGAGTGAATTGCCGCTTGATTCCTGATTGGTGTATGTTCGATTCCAAAGCTGAGTTCCATTCTCATCAACTCTAACTAGCCAAAGTTGCCCCTCGTAAGTTGACCCTGTAGGATCAGCAAAGCCGGTCATGGCAAAGCCGCCTTTACTAGTTTCAATGATGTCTCTGCACCATTCCCAATTAGGACCACCGTAAGTTTTCTCCCAAATAACTCCTGGCACTTCTTCAAGTGAAGATCTTTCCAAATGCTTCTGGACGCACTCATTGGATGATGCCAAAACGCTAGGGAAAGACACAACAACGAATAACAATACCAGAAAGATTCCGTGGCGAAGAATTACTTTCTTCTTCATCTCCATACTCCTTCCCAAACTAGCAGGTTTTGTGTGGAAGAACAGCTGGCAAATAATAAGCATTCTCACAGTCGGATGAATCTCGCTGCCAAAATCCAAAGACCATCGTTGAAAGTATAAAATTGAGGTTGCATTTGTGTGATTCTTGATTTTCGAAGCCTTGATTTAGGTATATACATTGATAGATTGATGCTCGTCCAATATTAACTAAGAGGGGATACAAACAGTTTTGCACTTTCCAGATATCGAGATTGTATCCAATGGTGACCTAACGGGACTTGTAATTGGCATAAGACACGAGCCATTTCTGGACGAAGATAATAACATCGCATACATATTGGAATATGACAGGAATTGTTTTGACATTGCGTTATCTTATGAAACAGTAGCTAATTACTCTGTGCCAGACACCATCCGTTTGGTCTTCAATAGCGGTTCCCCCGGTAGTTTATTGAGAATCTCCAAAGTCCGTTCTGCTATCTTAGAGTTCACTTTGAGAAGACGTGAGAGAATTGCTGAACCAGTAACTAAGGAGTATAGGATCAACCTTACTCATGGAATGAAACGGTTCTCAGTCAATCCAAGTCAATTTCAGGATCTTCAGACAGAACTTTCGCATTCAATTGTCTTGGATGCGTCTGTGCCTGGTTGTTCATTTGAGGATCTGCTCCCTGAAGTATTGAATCAATTTAGAATGAATGTAGTTCTCGACAAGCAGACATCTTACTCCAGAACATGTTGGTTATCTGGGAAGATCCTCGACGAGTCAGTCTTAATAGTACTTGATGGGAGAAGAGGGAAAGATGGAGACCGAATTTCTATTGATGTCTGGAGTAACTTAAATAGAATTGATGAGGCTATCACAGAGGTTGTTGCGGAAACACGAGTAGGTGATGTCCAATCGAACTTTAGCTGGCTTGATGTTCTGTGGGTCATCGAATCTAATGAAAAAGACAAAACATCTCTAACTATTGTGATTTCTTCGAATACTGAAAAAAGGAAACATACTAAGAGTCCTGTATTCTTCACAGTGGATTATCAGGGTCTTCGTACCAAGAGTTTTGAGATACCGTTTCTCGTGGAAAAACAGCAAGTTGCAATTAGTGTAGATTTGAAAGATATCTTGGCTTTATGGCATGGTAGTCTTACAGAGCCATATATTGCAGTATATTTAAGCGATGCTCGATGGAAAAGTCTCAAGCGTTCTCATTCAATCATATTTGATTGGAAACAAGCTTTGGAACAGCAGATAAAATTCAAGTTGTCAACTAATAGTAGGTTCAATTCGATTAGTGAATTCTCAATGTTTCTTAATATAATGGGTGAGGAGGAATCTGCTGCACGTTTGTTCACTGATTTTTGTCTTAACTTTGAACTCAATGGTTGCGAAACACACCGAACAGCTGATCATTGTGCAAGAGCAGCCATCATCACTGGTCTTGTTGTATGTTTTGATCCACCGAGGGGGATTTCTGGCTATCTTGATTTTCTAACTGGACCTCAAAGCCCAAGAAGCCTTCAAAATTTTGGCAGTCGTCGAACTTGGAGAGATCATATTTCCCAGATTGCTCAAGATTGTAGAATCTTTGCTCCTAAGACTATGGAATTCGCTTCTCGAAATAGAGAGAAGAAACCAGGGCGGCCTCCGACTCGTCTAATTCCCACAGATCACCCATTAGAGCTATTCCAGCATCTTCTTGATAACCCAAAAGATATAGTTTGTAAGTTTTGCCGATTCTATAAAAAGAAAGAGGATAGTCAAGCCAGCACGTCTTTATGACCATGTGAGTCAGCAAGTGGTTTTCTAAGTAAACATGTTCTTTAATTTGTATCAGTTTATGAGGATATTCATTTGTTTTGTTTGAGGGCTTTACGGAAACGAACAAATTCACCATTAGCATTATTGTAAACTGGAAAGCCCTGTGTGATTAGTTCCTCTACAAGAGATTCTACAACATCACTTTCTAAATCCATCATACGAGAGAGTCTTGGTAGGTCTATACGGTGATATGAGAGCAAGAGCGTCTTGATTCTCTCTATCCGCTCGTCGTTTGTAATGCTATCTATGTAGTATGTTTCTTTTCTTGCTGCGTAGATAGCTAATCCAATAATGCCCGCACAAAAGATTACAATACCACTCACAACTGCCGACTCCAGTTCATTTGGATTATGTACTGCAACACCTAAGCTGTATAAAATTACTAAGTCTTCTTTGTCTGGGAAATTGAGGTTATATCCCCCATGTGATAGCTGGAGTCTGAAGGCAACATCATCATTCTCATTAATATTAAGACAGGCTAAAGGAATCAGATATTCGTATGTAACAACCCCATCATTTTCTAAGGCATCACATATTACTTCTGCAACTAATTCCTCATTTAGTCCAGATATACACGAATAGATGGCATCTGCGTTTGGTGAAGCAATGCTCACTTTTAGATCTTGACCTCCATCGCTCCAAATTTGGTCAGCATCACCATCCAATAATAAAGTAGACCTGGAATGATAGGAATCAGGTATAGGCGATACAATTGCCATGTATATACTATCTGAGGTGTAACCAGCTAGCATATTGACACGGACCTCCTGATTGCTCTCGCTCCTGAAACCAAACTCAAAATGACTTGCTGATTTTTCTTCATTCAAATCTATGAAGCCATCTATTGTTGGTTCGTCTGGTATGAACCAAACCCCAAAGCGATGATCTTGTTCATCGATTCTGAATGTGAATGTATATGTGGATTGATGTCCCTCAGCACCTATTGCAGTCACTATTAATGGCAAAGTAATGGGTAAAGTCAAGGGCGGACCATAAATGATGGAAGGTACTTGAATGTCCCATGGAGAACCTACTTCGTATGTACGTGCTTGCCCCCACGAAAATGTCAGATTGCTCTCTGCTCCTCGTACCTCAAAATCAATGACAGAACAAGGGTACACAATTGAGTTATTTGTAGGCCATAAAAGGACAATCTCAGGATCGTGTGGTGTTGAGATTCGATTGTATTGATATACTCTCAACGATTCTATACTAAGTCGTCCTGCCTCCACGGCCTCATGATGACCCGACATCATGAAAGTGAATACTAATTGTGACTGAGGAATTGTCCTTGAAACAAAATCAATAGTTGTTGCATCAATTTCTAGGCGCACAAGTGATTCAGTCCATTCAATCTTTAAGTTGTGCCAGCCCGACAAATCGGAAGATTCGACATGTGCAACTGTTCTTTCTCCCTGGGCATATGTCACCAGAAATAGCTCTCCATCCCAACAGTCTATGAATACTCCATTTCTGCATGCGCGACCGCTAGCAATCCACTCATTTTCTTGGTCCCGCCATTCATCACACCATCCAATGCAAAAATAACATGAGCCAAGAGTAAAGGACACATTGACGTCAGCGATAAGTCCCGGACCAAACATTCGGTTTGATCTCAGAAGTGTTGTCTTGAATTTTTCTCCCCATAGGTCAAGGCTATCTCGATTCGTCCAAGCTAGACTAGGATTGTTGATTGCTATGAGATTCCACTGAGTACCATTGAAACCAAGAGGCGCACTCTGAAAATCATCAGTGAATATTAGTTCGCCAATGTTCTCTGATATTCCGCTAAGCGCTTCCATAGAACTATGGTTTGTTTGCAAGTCGGATAGCGTATCATCATGGAATACTAAATCGATTGGGGTATTTACTAACATGAGCATAAACAACATTGTTAACAACATTTTGCTCATAGATAAAGCCCCCAATGAAATGGAATTGTTGAAGATTTCTAGAAAATAACTTTATACCACCTCCCACAAAAATTTTTCCGCAAATGACTTTTCTATCTCAAGTCTTCGTAAGTTTTCACCTAGTGGATAATCTCTTCTTTATGGTGAAGCTACAACATATCACTGCAAACATCGGGCGTGCATTTTTGGTCTATGCAGGACTCACAGCTGTGAGCTATCTCCACGCATCGTCTCGAGAGATTTATTGAGCTTAGACAGGAGTCAGTACTTGCACTTCTCTGTCCTTCACCACAAAAGCAACATGACAATTAGGACAAACAACGACCATTTCACCAGCAGCGAGATCCTGCTTACTAGCTATGCGGAGAGTCTTCCATCGAGCACCACTACTCAGTTTAATTATTTCGCACAACTTTTTCACTGTAGTTATGTGTGGATTAATATTGAAAAAGACCTACATTTTCCTGAGATAGGTGTCTTGAAATCTAAAGATAAGTGATGAGAAGGCCTTTGAGAGTTACAAACTACTAAACTAATATGGTTACAACAGGACAGTCAACATTTCGTATCACATTCTCTGTGACACTTTTGGAAAATAGTCCTAGAATTCCCTTCTTCCTTCGTCTTTTCATCATGAATATCATGGAATACTTAGAGGTGTCTGCTTCTTCAGCTATTGCAGAAGACACATCACGAGCAGTGACGAGCTTTATCTCAGCAACGTATCCTTGCTTGTTCAACCAATCTTGTAATGGTTTTACCTTCAACTCAGACTCTCTGAATACCTCTTCCATGCTCGAGGATTCCAAGGGAGTTGAAACAGGAGCCTCGATGATGTGAAGCAATGTAATGTGACTTGTTTGAAACTTTAGGAGCGGAAGCATCGCTGCGACCATGTCAGAATACTCAATCAGACCCGAAACTGGCATTAAAACCGCATCATTGATAGTGCCCATATATCACCCTCCTGATCTAATCTACGCTTTCGCCATCTTTTTTGTGAACATACATGATAACACTAGAAACTGTAGTCTTTACGCCATCAATCTTCAGAATCCTATTTTTCAACATATTTCTGAAATCAATTACATCATCAGCCTCTACGATTGCCACTATGTCGGACTCTCCAGTCACTTCATAGACATCAGCAACCTCAGGTAATTCTGCGAGAGCTCTTGAAACATCATCGAGGTCTCGCGACTCTATTGTTATATTGAGAATGACACGCATCTTCGACATTATCTACGCACCACCATCAGTTTGCCAGGAGCTACGGTAGAAACAAAGGATATCATATCCTCGAAGCCATTTCGCTTTCCTTTCTTAAACACCTTTCCACGTAGCAACACGATAAAATCGTATTTTTCAGATACAGCTACTTCAGCAACGATTCTTTTTAGTGAGCCCAATTGTACATTCGATTCCGTTTCAAAACCTGACGACTCAAGGCTTGAAGCAATCTCCTCGAGATCTGATTCAAGAAGCCTTCTATACTCATCAGCTTTGGAGAGCGGCAGTTCCCATTTGTCCGTTGAGATTATGCTCATAAGAGTTAGGCGAAATCTAGCATCAAGACTGCTAGAGATCGATTCAGCCACTTCCTCCTTCTCTTCAGGACGAAGAAGTACCAAGGCATTCATCTTGTACGTCATTGGTTTGATTGTTGAACCAATGTCCTTACTCATCAGTGGCTTACCAATATGACGTCGGTGTAAAGTATAGATTACGATTCCAATGCCCATCCAACTGAAACCTAAGAGTCGACCCATTGGATGGAATAGTACGACCAAGATCCAGATAGAAGAGCATGCAATAATTCCCAGAAAACTCGGAAGAGGGATCTCATATCTCGTGCCTCCTACACTCAGTTTGAAAGCAAATGGCACCTTCCATGAACGATAGGTCTCACGGTCTGTTTGGCGCAAGACGATGAGAGAGATATTGACCAATAGATAGGATAGGAGTGCCCCGAAGTTATAGAGGTCTGCGACCCAATCGAGATGGCCAATAAGAGCCATCAACGCACCAATGGTTCCAAAGACAATAATAGTTCTCACTGGAGTTCTTGTCTTTGGATTGACCTTCGAGAACCATTGGGGGAACA
>PJET01000159.1 GCA_002825515.1 Candidatus Thorarchaeota archaeon MP11T_1
ATGGTCTTCTCTATGGTAGGGGCGCTTGCGATATGAAAGGTCCACTATCAGCTCTCGCTGAATCCTTAATTCTATACACAGAGGAACGCCATAGAAGACCTCTTGTTTTCTTAGCAACCTCTGATGAAGAGAGTGGTTGCTCGGGGGCTGAAGAGGTCGCAAAGAGTGGTCTTCTCAAGGGAATTAATTTCGGAGTATGTGCAGAACCTACAAGTCTTCAAGTTCTTGTCGGGGAGAAAGGGATGTTCTGGTCGAAAGTAGTTGCTACTGGAAAAGCTGCTCATGGGTCAACACCAGAAGAAGGAATCAATGCAATTCAAATATGCATGGATGCAGTTCGTCTTTTTGTTGAAGAGCCATTCCCTCATGATGAAGATAATCTTCTTGGAAAACCAACTCTGAATATTGGTGTCATGAAGGGTGGCATTAAGATCAATGTTGTGCCTGATAGATGCGAAGCCGAACTTGACATGCGAATAGTCAAAGGTCAAGACCCTGAAACACTACTTGATGCAATGAATACAAGGCTTCAATCAGCTGGGCTCTCAGAAAGAGTCAAGGTAGAATACATTCATGGCAAACCCGCTGTAATTACACCGGTGGATTCTGAAATTGTGGGTGTAGCAAAAGCTGCTGTAGAAAACATTACAGGAATTACTCCAAAGATGGGTACAGCTACATATGGAACAGATTGTTCTGTCTTGCAACCAAAGATCGGAATTTTAAACGTCATCTGTGGACCCGGTTCTATTAGACAAGCACATCAACCAGATGAGTTCATTTCTCTTGATGAACTTTATCAATCGATTGAAATTTACCTCCAGATTGCCCGTCATTTTAGCAACTAGAACATTGATTGTCTCATCAGGAATAACCTTAAAGTTACCATTGTATGAGGAACAACACACTATTGTGAGTAAGAAACATCAGAGAGGCGTTCATGAATGCAAACACCAGAGATTATCGATTTAATCATTGACTTCATCATTAGCCCGATTTTCTTATTTACAGTAGTGATGGTCATTATTCTGGTTGGAGCTCGTTTCGCGACGAAATCTAAATCTTCAAAATCAGTTTCAGTCTTAAAACAAATGCGCCGTATGGTCACTCAAATTGACAAAGAGAAAGAACTCACTGAACCTGTAGTTAACTCGCGTCAAGATATCATTACAAGGATATTCAATTCCCAGATGAAATCCTTGGGTCTTGAACCATCAACTGATAGTGGCTATGTTCCTATCTCCTATACACCTCTTGCTCGATTTCTGAAGGAACGAGGAGTGCAGGACGATACTGTAGGTGCTATTCTCGCAGGATTAATGGAAGAAGAGAATGAAGCTGAAGTGCGAGCGATAATCTCTGCTGCTGCTGAAACACCAGGTGTGGATTTGACTGGAGCAGAACTTGTAAAAGCACAAGACTTAGCAGTTACCGAATGGACTAATGTGCGTCGATCTAGAGAAGCATAGCGAGGACATTGGTAATGACTGAACTTCTTCACATGAGAGATAACTATCTTAGAGTATTTGATGCAGTAATAGAGTCATCGGGCGAAAACTATGTGGTTCTGAACAGTACTGCGTTCTATCCAGAAGGTGGAGGTCAATCTACAGATTATGGATCTCTAACTAATGGATCTAGAACTGAAAAAGTTACAGATGTTCGAAAAAAGGATGGCGAGATTAGACACTATCTTGCTGGTTTGCCATTCGGAGTTGGGGAAAAAGTACATGGTGAGATTGACTGGCCTCGACGATATGAATGCATGCGTTTCCATACCTGTCAACATGTTCTCTCTAGGTATCTACAGTTGAACTATGGTGTTGTGACTGTAGGGAATATGATAAAACCTGGCGAGAGTAGAGCTGATTATTCTCCCTTGGACTCCTTTGATGAAGAGATGAAGCATAGTGTTGAAGCAGGAGTTAATGAGATTCTAGCTCAAAATATCGAAGTTGAGATTAAATTTATGCCAAGAGCTGAAGCTATTAGATTTCTTCAGGACCGTGGTTATCAAACAAGATATCTTGAGATGGTGCCAGATTCCGTAAATGAGTTTAGAGTTCTTATAATCGGTGATTTTGATGTTGCATCATGTGCTGGTACTCATGTCAAAAACACACGTGAAATCGGTCGTTTACTAATTGGCAAGTCTAAGAATGTAGGTGCTGGCAAGCAACGAATTTACTTCAAACTAGTTGATTAGTACTATTATGCATCACAGCCAACAGTTTTATGCCTCATAGTGTTGAGTAGTGATAGTGTGACGCACAATGAAAGCACTAGTGCTAACTGCTGGAGAAGGTCAACGACTTAGACCACTTACAACAAATCGTTCTAAGTCAATGTTGATGATTGCTGGACGTCCTGTCCTGCAATACATAATCGATAGTCTTGTTGAAAACGATATCCGTGATATTGTTATTGTTGTTGGTCATGGTCGTGAAGAATTAATCGACCACTTTCAAATGGGTGGAGAACAAGGAATCAGAATCCGGTATATGATTCAACACAAACAAGAAGGTGTAGAGCATGCAATTCTGACAGCAAAAGAAGAGCTGAATGGCGAGGAAGAATTCCTGCTTGTCAATGGTGATGTGTTGGTAGAACCTGATATGGTAACCAGAACGCTGAGTAATCACCAAATTATGGGAAATGCAGTCACACTTCTGGTGACTCTTGTTTCTAATCCAGAACAATTTGGTACTGTAAAGATAGGACCTAATGGTGTCGTTGAAAAATTTGTAGAGAAGGGTGGTCCCGAAAGATATGTTAGCAATTATGCAGTAGCTGGAGTTTCTGTTTTCAATACTAATGTGCTTCCACTTCTCGAAAAACATCGTGCAATGGAGCTTGCTTTTGAGGAATTCATAAAAGATGGTAACCAAGTTTCAGCAACTGTTTGGGAGAAAGAATGGGCTGAGTTTACATGGCCTTGGGACATACTTAACGCAAACAGAATCGTTATGGATCGTATACTTAAGGGTAAAGGAAGTTATATTTCAGAATCTGCTGATGTTCATTCAAGCGTAGTAATTGAAGGTTCAGTTTTCATAGATAAGGGCAGTATCATTCGACCAAACACGACCTTAAGGGGTCCCATATATATCGGCAAGAATGTTTACGTGGGGAACAACTCCCTTATCCGCGACTATTGTAGTCTTTGTGATGGTGTACGTATTGGCTATGCCGTTGAAATGCGTAATAGCATGGTCTTTGAGAGGGTCAATGTCGGTAGAATGACGTATCTTGCTGACTCAATAATTGGGGCTGACACTTGTATCGAAGCAGGTGCTCAACTTTGGAACTGGCGACCTGGAAGCGAACCAATTTATCTCAAACAGGATGATGAGAAAGTGCAGGTTCCTCTCCGTAAGTTTGGAGCTATTGTGGGTGATAATGTCGTAATTGGTGTAAACTCATCGATTTATCCTGCGACAAGGATTGGAGAAGACAGTGTTATCTCAGCAGGATGTGTTGTTCAAGAAGACATACCACCCAGAAGTAATGTAACGCTTCAACAAAATCTGAAGATTACGGAACGAAAAGATCTATAGGAACATTGCAAAATGGTTAGATCTTTTTCACGGTGAACTCTCCTATTAGGATTTCATCAGCATAGATATATGCAATGTTGTTTCGTTCCACCAATTTGATGTCTGGATTCTGAAGGTTCTCTGGTAATGAGAACTGGTGACCTTCAATAGCTATAGTAGTTCTGTGTTCGTTGTTGAAAACCACCATGTCATGACTTTGCCAAATTGAACTTCGAGGTTTTGCTGGTGCAAGCTGAATTTTCGTAAGAAGTGTATTAAGTTGCTGAGTTTCAAGACTTGTTAGCTGGTTTCGAATTGACCTATATCCAAGATATCTATCTCTTCCAGACCCTATTATGTGGTCATTATATTTCCCAGCAAATAACCTCTCGATTGCCAAGTACGGTCCTAAACCTCGAGAAATTACATTACTATCTGTTCTAGATTCGTTTGTACTTCTTCCTTTTTGCGATGGATGGCTTAGCTCGTGTGAAATCAATCCAATTATTCCTGCTTCATGCCATGATTTCACCTCATTATTAATCCTAATTGATATCCTATCCATTGATTGACTCCATTGGATCTGAGCGAAACTCGTTATTTTTCCCCATGATATGGATATTCTTGAATGACGAAGTTCAGGATAGGCTAATGAAACAAGAATCTCAATCAATGCTGTAATATCTTGTGCATCGTTCAAAGCAATTATCGTTCC
This sequence comes from Candidatus Thorarchaeota archaeon MP11T_1, assembly GCA_002825515.1. The sequence continues at coordinate 4,252 of PJET01000159.1, forward strand.
TAATCAGGTTTTAAAAAAGCGAGCAATGAGCATCTTTAAAAGTCAAACCCAAGTTTTTCGCCGTGAACCTAGTAACAGGTATCTAGGAGAGTAATCACTATCAGCCGTAAGAAGTGGGGCAAATCAGCCGTAAAAACCGAGAGAGTAATCCGAGATGCGATTCCAAAACCTGAAACGCAATCTGGTATTGAGGAATACCTCAAGAAGGCGAAATCAGTCACTTGTTATGATTTGGCCAATCGCTTTAATATTCGGATGAGTATAGCCCGTAGGATACTCAAAGAGAAAGAAGCTGAGGGAGTTGTTGTTCCTTATATCCGAGAAGGAGGGTTCGTTGTTTATACAACACCTACAGAATTGGAGAAACGAGAAGGTGGAGCTCCAATTATGGTTGCTGATGCCCTTGAAGAGATTGCTTCTAGCGTACCCAAGGAACCTCTGATAACTGAGGAGATGGATCTTGCGCTCGCTGCTGCATCAAGTCCAGAATTGGTAAAACCAAGCAAACTTGCACGTAAGAGAAGAGAAGCTGGTGAAAAGAAAGAACGTAAAGACACGAGACCAGAGGTTATTGTTGAACCTTTGGAAGTAATTCCGGTGAAGCCTGCACCTAAAATGGAGCGGGATGAAGAAGAAGAATTACCTAAGAAGAAAGCTGCTCCAAAGAAGCCTGCCAAGAAGAAGGCAGACGAGAAAGAGGCTCCAAAGAAGAAGGCTGAGGAGAAGGAAGCTCCAAAGAAGCCTGCCAAGAAGAAGGCAGACGAGAAAGAGGCTCCAAAGAAGAAGGCTGAGGAGAAGGAAGCTCCAAAGAAGCCTGCCAAGAAGAAGACAGAGAAGAAAGAGGCTCCAAAGAAGAAAGCTGAGGAGAAGGAAGCTTCAAAGAAGTCTGCCAAGAAGAAGACAGAGAAGAAAGAGGCTCCAAAGAAGAAGGTTGAGGAGAAGGAAGCTCCAAAGAAGTCTACCAAGAAGAAGGCAGAGAAAAAGGAAGCTTCAAAGAAGTCTACCGAGAAGAAGTGATCAACACAGCGGATTCATCATCTTTGCTCAGCATATCAAATATCGATGATTTCATTTTTGCCATGGGAAATTAAACAAGAAGATAATTTGGCTTCGCACTCTGTAGTCAAAGACTTAGAGAGTTTCGAGTGCGAGCCAATTTGATTGTCTTATTGAAGATCGATTCTACTTCAAAGCAGCAATCTGTTTGTCTATATCCTCGAGTTGAGTATCAAGCTCAGACTCTTTCGTCTTATACTCATCCTCAGGGATGTACCCTCGCATATAGTCAAAACGCAAATCAGTCAATTGAGCTTTCAGCCTATCTTTCTGCTGAAGTAGGAAGTCCAACTGATCACTGCCTTCCGTCGGTGCAGCCTCAGTTGCTGCAACTGGTTCAGGTTCTGGAGCTGGTTCAGGCGCCGGTTCAGGAGCCACCTCAACAACTGGTTCTGGAGTTGGTTCGGGAGGTGGAGTCGTAATCTCCGGCGCTGGTGCAGGCTTAGGCGTAGGCTTAGGTGCAGGGGCCGGAGTCTCAACTTTTGGGGCATCTGTCTTGACGCTTTCCATTTTCTCCATATTTTGCCTCAGAGCTTCAATCTGATTGGCTATTTCTGCGAAGCTATCATTAATCGTCTGATTGATAGACATCTTCATTTTCGTGAAGTTTTCAGCCAATTGGTCCGCAAGCTTCTTAGTTTCAGCTACGTTCTCGGCGAAGTCTTCGATTTCCTTTAGTTTCTCCATTATTGCGCTTATATCAAAGGACATGTATAGTCACCCAAGTGCGCTAGTTACGTGGTACATCATCTTGTTTAGTTCTTAACCTTTGCCTTGACGAATATATAGTGGGTTTCAATCATGCTGCTTTTGTTTCAGCTTTTCCTTCGAGGATTGCCCTGCGGATAATTGTAATGAGCCTATCTCTGTATGATATGTCGATAGCTACAAGTTCGTAGGTTGGAATTCCAAGAATTTGACCAACCCTTTCAGGTGTTAATGCTGTAGGTAGATCTTGTTTATTCGCGATGCCTATGACTTTTGCATCAGGAACTTCATCTTTAACAAGAGTTACAAGCTTCTTGCTCCTTAGTACGTTCTCTAAAGTACTGTCAGTAACTATTATTACAACTTGAGCATTAGCAATCATTTTTGCCCATAAGATACTAAACCGTGATTGTCCGGCTAAATCCCAGAGAACTATGTTTGCATTCTCTACCTCTTCAGGTAGTTTTTTGATTGATACACCTATTGTTGGATCGTGGACGAGTGGAAGGGTTTCTCCTCTTAGAAGATGTAGAGTAGTAGTTTTTCCAACTCCTGCAAACCCAAGGATAGCAACCTTAACCATAGTGACTGCAATCTCATCAACTTTCTCGTCAAAGCCATCTAGCGGTTGATTTGCATGAGCTAGGTTGGCAAAATCACGCATAAATGAATCAACTAATTGACCCATCTTTTCTTCAATCTGGGTTGCATCATCTGCTTTGTCAGCGACAAACATGAAAGTGAAACCATCTCTCTGGGCGAAAAATATACGTGAAATTGCTACATTCATGAACTCTGTCTTCTCTTCAAGATCTACAGTTCTTAAGAAATGAGTGAGATTGACCAGAAACTCAACTAGGTCTGCTTTTGACTCACTCTTGGCATAATCTTTAGAATAGAGCATGTTTCCTTGCTCACCAAGTACATAGACGCTTCTGATCATTCCGGTTCACCACAATTTTGAATCAAGAGTTCAAGATGTCTGCGTGCAATTTGCGGTGTTATTTCTTTCTCTGATACCTTCTTCTTAATCATTGGTAGGATGTATTCAGGTATAAAGGATTCAATTCTGGGATTTGTTAAGAGTGCCCAGAGATCTTCATCCTCAAAATGGACCACAACCTTTTCTGATTCTAAAGACCAAAGAACTTTCCTCACAATAGATTCAGGAAGAGCGGTCTTCAAAGATACCTCGGACGCTGATAGTGGTTCTGCTCTCAATGAATCAAGAACCATGTAATTTAAGCTATCTGCCAAAAGACGAGAGATTTTCTCTCTATCTTCAAGAATTGGTGAGTTTGGATCACTAATTGGAACTGTTGGGTTATACCCCCTATTAGGTGGAGGCGGTGAAAAGAAAGCGGTTACATATTCTTTGTATTTTTCTTCGATGCTTGGAATTGAATGAGTAGCTCTCTTCAGCGATTCTATGGGAGGCGCACGGTAACCAAAGACATCTTTCACCAAAAATACCATCTCTGAAGTTTTTCCGACTAGTTCAACTTTGACCACGCCTGAGTTCATTAGAGGGGCCATTGCTTCGCGAAGGTCTACCTCATCTTGAACTTGATTCTTTAGCCAAATTGATAGTTTTGCAGCCTTCTCAACACCTTCATTTTGCATACGTTCAAGTAAAAGCGCTGATGATGGCGTGAGAAAGATGGAAGCAAGTCGTTGTTCCTCCTTGGTTTTCTCCAAGATGCTCCCAGCTTTTACTATTTCTTCCAGATTTACGGATTCTGCATCTTCATTCATTAAAGCTAGAATGAGTCGTCCTGATCCTGCTAGTCCTTCGTCTACTAAATCGAAATCCTCCTCTGCTCCTAGGATTGTGCAGACCATCCATTTTGGATATTCTGGTGAGCTGAAAATTGCTATTCTCAACCCTTCAATTTCAGCCAGATTCAGTTCATCTTTATTGTCTTTTTGCTGCTCGTAGAATATCAAATTCAAAACTTTCTCATTGAGAGTTAGCGATGATGGGTATCTTTGTTTAACTAGGAATCCTTGATAGTCATCAAGGTGAACCACAAATGTTGCTTCTGGCATATGCCGTCCCACTCTATGGAGTTGTAATATTGACATAAATGTTTGACCCTCATGTAATGCCTAGGGTTTGTGTGAGTGAAATGTCCGAGATTTTCGTTCTTTCTCAAGATGAATCAGACAAGTTATTTCCCCATTTGGTCCTAGAATCCAACAATTCTCGCAAACAATTTTTTGACACTCAATACATGTTCCCAGATGTTGGTTAAAATTCACAAACCGTGTTGAGTTGAAACCCAAGCTATGTGGTTCACAAAATACTCTGTCACATTGAGTACATACAGCATACTTTTCTCTTCCACAAATATTGCACTCTTGATTAGTACACTCATCTGCATTATCTTCTTCCTGAGTAGTTCCTCCAAGAATGTACTCCTGACATCTTGGATTCTTACATGACCCAACACCTTTGTATTCTCCACAGGATTGGCATATTGGAAGCAGTAAAGGATCATCCCTTGTCATTTTCAGGCTCCTCGATTTGTGATATTTTATAATACAGCGCGCTCAAAACCTAATTGTCTCTCCATAAGAAAGTATGAAAAGCATTCCCATGACTTCAACAATAGGAATCACGATGAACCTTGACCGTTGGAACCTCATTGTACCCTCAACAGCTACGAGGAGACTCCAGTTAGCAGGCGGTCAACCCATGGAACAATCCGTACCTGAGGATTATGTTCTAGCAGGTATGGTTCTACGTGCTATAGAAAGACGTGAAAGCCGTGAACTTGAATTTATCTTAAAATGCTACCTGCCTGTTGAAATCGTTGAATCTCCATTTCCGAATAGGAGTTATCTGGTTGAGCTTCTTGGTCTCACAAGCGAGTCTGTTATAAAACATAGAAGTCTCACTACTGAGTCAATTGTTGAGAAGCTCGAATCGAGTATCGATTCTGAAACACTGCTGAAATCTGTTAAGGATGCTCGCGAAATAGTTGAATTATTGCGGACTACTGAACGATTCACGATTCTAGGGCTAATGAGTGGATTAATGGCTCGAGGAATTGCTCAGATACTTGAAAGGCCTCTTAGAAACCAAGTTGAAGACTTTGAAGTACTTCTTACAGGTATTCTAAAGGAGAAAGAATTTCAAAAATCCATCGATATTCTACAAGAAACAGCAACAACATTGAATTCAGTAGAAGATATCGTGTCCTCTCTTATAGAAAAGATAGACGCTAAGGTTGAGTCTGTTGTAGAACGGGGTGAAGCAGAATCTGCTCCAGTTCTATCGAGATTGGATTTACGGATTGAATCACTGCAGCACCAAATCGAAAATTTGGAGTCAGAATTGGCTAAAATTTCGGCATCAACATCAAATACAAAGCAGGAGCGACTTGCAGAACTAATGAAGATACTATCAGCCAGAAAGGCTGCTCTTGAACGAGATGTGTCAAGGAGAAATGATATTCTCTCCAATATCCAGGGAATCTCAAGAAACCTTCTCATCGAAAGAGATAATCTTACTGCTGAATTTCAAGCTGCTAAAATGACACTGAATGACCAACTCACCTCTATTATCGATATGTCTGTTCCCATATCACCAGTGAATGCTGGAGAAAAAGGCGCACTTATTCTACTGCCAATTTTCCTCGCTGGCTTCTCCAAAAAAGGGCAACTCCATATTGAAGTTTATCCAATCTCTCAACTTGTCACGAATGGTGAAAAGGTGAGTCGCAGACGTGATTTTGTTGATGGATTCTCGAGCCCCTCTCGAGCAATAGATGCCATAACTTCACTATTGAGTGAGAGGGCTAACAATGATGTTGCGTTGAGGAAGTTCATACGAGAGTCCTCTCAAAATTTTAATGTACTTGCAGTAAAAGAGTCCAGAACTCTAATTCTCGAGGGTGCGGATTCACTACTAGGTGACGGACTTGTTAAGCGTCCAATAATAGAAGAATTAAGATCTATCCTATCAGGTTTCCCCGAAGTTAAAATTAAGGCTCGCTTGAAACGTCGCGTGACTCCACTTGTTGTTGATGGAACTCTGTGTCGTGTACGTTTTCATATTCAGGATGAAGCTGGCCGACCAGTTGAAGGTGCTGAGCTTGAACTTGGAGCAATCTCTGCAAAATCTGATGCCAAAGGAATAATCGTTGTTTCCATACCTATGAGTAGTTATGATGGAGTTGTTCGTGCAGTAGGGTATTTTGATAAACCTGTTGAGTTTACGCTTGAATCAACAAGTGATGCAGCAATACCGATTATGCTAAATTCACTTTCACATGAAGAGCAACTAGCAGCTAGATTGGATGAATTAGTTGATCGATCAAGACGTTTAGATATGATTCGAGAGCGATTATGGGCGGCTTTTGAAACTCAAGGGAGTACCTTGCTAAGCATCCCTGCATATAGGTCTGCACTTTTTGAGCTTCTGACAGAATTAGGCTATGAACCCGAATCATGGATTGTAGAGGCAAAGAAGCAATCTGGTATGGTCAAAAGACTTCTGAAGCGAGATAATAGGACTGATGGACTTCGACGTGATATCCTTAGAATGGCA
>PJET01000064.1 GCA_002825515.1 Candidatus Thorarchaeota archaeon MP11T_1
TCCGTGTCAGAAAAATGGCTTTCCACCCTCGAAAATCATGCACGAACTTACAACATGCCGGGTGTAGCAATGCAGGCCGCTTTGTTGAGGTCTGAAGCATTCAAGAGCCAAAATCAGCTTCAGGATGCGCGTGAAACGCTTCAACAGGCACTTGAATTATCTGACTCACCTGGAGTCATGACTCTGAGGAAAAAAATTGCTACCCAAATTCAGGAGATTGATCGGCTTATGCATGATGAGGGGTTGATGTCTTGAAGCCAATGGGGACCATCACCAAGTACTATCCATTCATCGATGAGGAAACCAAGTCCATACTGAACTCTCTCATGGAGGAATCGAGTAGCTACTATGATTTTGTCCAGCGATTATGCGAAACTGTTCTTGAGAATGAGGTACCTGTCAACCTAGCATATATCGCAGCAGTTCATGCTTGGTGGTGTAGGATAGAGGAAACTATGAAGTTAATTCAGGAGAAATACAAAGATGTACATTGGATCAAGCCATGGGGGCATGCTCATACCTCTTTTGAGAGTGATCAGATACGTTTTCACGACAGCGTTGTTACAGCAATAGAGAACTTAACGCAGGAATCTGTTGATGATTGGATCCTGACAGAACTTCACCTCTTGCATGCACACTATCATTGGCCTATGTTTGGTGACATTCCAAGTCTACTTGAACCAGTCGAAAAGGCAAGAGAACTGATAGCTGCTAACTCTCTTCTGAGATGTTTTGAAGCCCAAGCCTATTTCTATGATGGATGGTCAAAAAGAGCTGAGGGGAACATAGATAGCTCAGTTGCTACTTACAAAAGAGGCTTAGAGCTGGCAGAATCTCATGATGAATCCCTACACCGATACTTGAACCTGGGGGGTCTAGGAGATGTTTTGAAAAACGTCAGTATTAAGGAAGCTGCAGCCCGATTCGAAGAGTCCTACTCTGTTGTTCAAGACCTTGAAGTGCCCTATCTTGAAGGTGAGGTTCTGCATGACTCGGGTCTTGTGTTTGAAGCAGCAGGTGAATACGATCTCGCTATGGCAACCTATCTTGAATCATTGAAAGCTTTTGCACTCAATGAAAGGGAAAACTACCAATTCGTGGATTTGGCAAGAGTCAATATATTAATGGGCGAGGGTCAGAAAGCACTTTTACTGATTGACAGGTATTGCGAATATGTTGAACCAATCGAAACCATAATATGCCACCTTTTGAAGGCCTGGGCGTTAGCATCGACGGACAAGTTGGGTGATGCTGAACGTACTCTAGAATCTGCATACTCAATGATAATAAAATCCGGTTTAGAACCTATTTTGGGAGACTACTATCATATCTCAGGAGTAATCGAGCTCAGAAAGGGAAATTTCTTAGATGCAATAGGAACTATTGAAAAAGCGTGGAAAATCGCAGAAAGAATGCCTTCGGGATTAAATCAAAATCTAGCTCTTCTTGATTTAGCACGAACTGAGATTTTACTTTCCAGTCAATCGAAAGATACAACGAAAATTGTTGCTCCAGGAGAGTGGCTTTGCAAACTCGAAACATATGCAAAAGAGCGAGACCTGCCCGGTATCAGAATGCAGGCTGCCTTACTTAAATCCGAATTCTATCAGAAACATGGCCAACTCAAGGATGCTCAAGCAGTCCTTCGGGATGCATTGAATATCACCAACTCTCCAGGTGTGACAACCTTGAGGAAGAGAATCACTGCCAAGATTCAGGAGATAGAAAGACAGCTTCATGATGAGGAGATCGTTTCATGAAACCGATGGGGACCATCGCAAAGTACTATCCCTTCATTGATGAGGAAAGCAAGTCTATACTCGACTCAACCATGGATGATTCGAGTAGCTACAATGATTTTGTGCAGCAACTATGTAGTATAGTTCTCGAGAATGAAGTCCCTGTCAATCTAGCATATGTCGCTGCAGTTCAGGCTTGGTGGTGCAGATTTGAAGAGACCATGAATCGGATTCAAGAGAAATACAATGAAGTATTATGGATTAAACCCTGGGGCTATTATCACGGGTCCATGGAGAGAGACCAAATACAGCAGCATGACGAACTAGTTGGCTCGATAGAAAAAGCACTCGACTGTTCTCATGAGGATTGGATAGAAACAGAGCTTCATTTGCTTCACACGTTCTTTCATCATCCCTTTGGTGATGTCGAAAGTGTGCTAGAGCCACTTGAGAAAGCAAAGGTTTTGATTGATACACATCCTCAATTGAGGTGCTTTGAATCTCTCACCTATGCATTCGAGGGCTTGACAAAAGCGAGAGAAGGGGACATGAAGGGATGCCTTAGCGTCCTTCGAAAGGGTAGGGAACTTGCTGAAGAGTATGATGATACCCTATACAAGTACATGAACATGCTCCAAGAAGGAAACATGTTGAGACTCATTGATGTTCAGAGTGCGACGTCAGTGTTCGAAGACCTCTATGACCTCGTTCAAGATTTGGATGTTCCTTATTATTTGTGTGAAGTCTTGAACGATTATGCTATCGTGTTTGAAGCGAAAGGTGAGTTTGATCTGGCAATTTCAAGCCATTTTGAAATCATGAAGATTATGGGTGACCTTCGCCAAAGTGACACTTTTTGGATACTACTTGCTCGCAACTATGCCACACTAGGTGATGGTCATCGAGCTCTTGAATGGATCAACAGAGGACTAGAAAGTTGTGGTCATCTAGACACTCCAACAATGTACAATGTAAAAGCTTGGGCATTAGCATTACTAAATCGATTAGATGAAGCTGAGCAAACTCTAGAAATTGCACATTCATTGACAATCAAATCTGGCTTGGAAGTCCATTTGGGAAACTACTATCATGTTTCTGGAGTTGTCGAGTTAAAGAAGGGGAATTTTCTAGATGCCTTGGATCTTTTTGAAAAAGCATGGGAAATTACTGAACGCCGTCCCAGAGTTGACAGAGAGAATCGTTTGCTCCTTGATTTGGCTCAGGTCGAGATTTTGTTTGACAATCAATTAATCGATAGTTCTAAAGTTGTGGTCCCAGGAAAATGGCTCTCCAAGCTTGAGGCACACGCAGAAGAATATGATTTGCCAGGTATCAGAATGTATGCCGCTTTACTCAAGTCTAAGTTCTATCAGAAACATGACCAACTCAAAGATGCTCAGGCGACGCTCCTGGATGCATTAAATATCACCGACTCATTGGGTGTTAAGACCCTGAGAAAGAAGACAAGTGAAAGAATCCAAGAGCTTAATCAACTTCTGAGAGAAACAGAAGTGTCATCAAAGAAGAGGGGCTAGAAACTCCCATAATCTCCTGATCACTGGTCCAAAATATGTTTATTATATCTTAACAGCAGCTATCATGAAGTGATTTGGTATGAGATTGCGGAAACTAGCCTTTGCTATCGTAATAGTCATCACGATGACAATGTTGAGCAGTTTGGTCTATATCACTCCAGTCATGGCCATTGAGCCTGATGAGATGCAAATCGTCTATGACTTTGACTCACAGACTCTCACAGTGAATGTTTCACATTTTTCTATAAACAAGAATGACATTATTGAAACAATAGGGATACTGAAGAATGACATCTTCTACATGAACAGGACTTACGAGAATCAGTCAAACAATGAGTGGGTTTATGATACGTTCAGCGTTTCAGCGGTTGTTGATGACAATCTTACAGTTACTGCGTTCTGTTCGAAGGGATACTCTCTAACAACCTGGGTGGTTGTCACTTCCACAACTGCAACAAACTCACCCCCACCTGATACAACAACAACCACAACCACCACGGAACCAACCAACGGGATTGACTCTCCAGGAACGCCTCTGGGTGGAGAGATTGCTATTGTTGCTGGAATTGGGGTTGTTGTCTTCCTCATCGTATTCTTCGCTTGGCTTAACCCAGACAAAGTTCCAAGTGCTTTCAAACAACTCGGTTCACGAATAAGATCTGGAGTTAGTTGGTTTGGAGAAAAGCTGCGGGGCACATTTGCGTGGATGAAAGCAGGACTTGGCAACCTACTTCAGCAAATCAAGTCCAAATCATCATCAAAGTGACCAAGCTTAGACTGTCGCTGTTTCCTGCATGAATTCAATTGTTCTATCGAACAAGTCATCTTTGTACTGATCATCGCTCATGATGGCATGTGGCGCTCCTTCAACCATGTACATTTCTTTTCTTTCGGATCCTAGACCATCGAAGATTCTCTGCGCACTGTCTTTTGACACTCCATTGTCAGCAGTCCCCTGAATAATGAAGGCAGGACAGGTCACATTACTGAGCGCCATCCTAAGACGTTTCAAAGCCTCATGTGCTATGAGCCCAATACTAGTTGGGATCCATTCATACCCCACCCACCCTTTCTCTCGTAACCATTTGGGTGCTAGCGACTCGTGTCGCTCAGGAATGGCTCGCTTGAGAAGTGGAATCTTACTTATTATTGGAAGTAGCGGCAAAAGTCTATTCTGCACTGCATATGGAGCCGCCCATGTGACCACTCCACTGACCTCACTCCTCTCTGAAGCTGTAAGCAATGTAAGAACCCCTCCCATACTGTGTCCTACAATGAACACCTGTCTACAGGTTTCTAGAAGACGGTCAAGTCCCGAATAAGCATCAGATAGCCAATCTTCAAGAGTGACTCCGTTGAGGTCCTCTGGTCTAGTTCCAAATCCTGTAAGTGATGGTAACCAGATGGACATTCCCGTTTTTTTGTGCAGGATGTCCGAAAACTCCTTTTGATCCCAAGCTGATCCTCCCCCTGCTCCATGGAGTATAAGACAACCTGTTGTGTTACCATCTATGAAAAGTGGTTCTGCCCCAGGCAAATAGTTGACCACGTTAACCACCTGCTTTGTGCTCTAGTTTCAGTGCTTCGAAATCAGGGTCGATGTCGATGTAACGAAGAATGAATGCAGCAATCAAGAGGAACGGTGCAAACACAGGTCCCCACCACATTAGCCCCGCGAGTTCTGATCCTGTCAATATGACTGACAGTTGCATGACGCCTCCAAGAAGTAAACTTGACGCTGCTTGGAACATATTCAGAGGTACGCCAATAAATCCAGTGTATATCCCTGAACGACTCTCTCCTGTCACAAGCTCATCTGCTTGTGCGATGTCCGCAGGGACAACGTAGCTCATGAGATAATAGATGGCCATTCCGGCTCCAATTGGAATGAAGAACAGTGTCGCTGCTAGAGTGTATCCGATAATGTCCCCGAGATTTCTTAGAATTGGAGTAATTGGTGTGAAAACAGCTAGCAGCAATAGTCCTATGATTAGAGACCGCCTCTTGCCCAACCTGCGAATTCCAATCAACCAGAGATAGAAGAACACTATTGTTGAGCCTAACATCGCGAGTGCAGCTGGAGCCAGCGCACCAATAGAATCTAGAAACATCACTTGTTGAAGGAATCCTACTAGAGACTGGTTTATTGCAATAAGAGTGAACGAGAGGAATCCCACAGCAAGTGTCCAGCCAACGAATGTTCGATTTCCCAATGCAACTCGGGTTTCATCACGTAGACTACGTGCTATGGGTGTGATTCCAGGTTTGGCACGTATTACAAGCATAGACGGCAACATGAAGATGAGAGTAATGCCACAGAATGTAAGCAGGAGGTTGAGGCCGGTCTCACTCAACTGCTCAGGGGGTCCTGCTACAAACAGCAGTGGGGTCATGAAACCCATGATTCCGCCTGCAGAGTCCGCAGCAAAATTGAATGTGTTCATGAATCCTGACACAAGCGGTCTCTCAGTATCATCAGTGATCTCAGGTAACCATGCCTGATGAGCAGTCATCACGAAGGCGTAGAAGAACTTGAACAGGCATAGAAAGACGAGATAATAGGAAAAGAGAACTAGTTCAAGTGCCGGGTTTGCTGTGTCAAGAAACCAGTTTGGTACGAATAGTAGGAATGCGGAAATCACTATGCCCGGTGTACCAATGATAACAAAAGGTCTTCTTCTGCCCCATCTGCTCTTTAGGGTGTCACTATAGTATCCTGTGAACCAATGCGTCAATCCGATGACGACATAGGATGCTGCCAGTGAGATGCCATTCAGGAACCAGTTGAGCTGAAAGCTAGTCCCATAAACGTAGAACACCGTCATGGTGATCATGGTCATTAAAAAGGATGGACCAAATCTTCCCATTGAGTACCCGATCTTCTTTGGCAGAGAAAGCATTGGCATCAGTTGTTCATTGTTTCAACATACTATTTAGCTTGCTGTTTTATAGTGGACATTGCAACAATCTATTTGTAGCTCGTCGAACTCTCACCACATAGCCCAATATTGATGAAGAATCCCAGATATATCGTAGGGCTGGAGGTATATGCGCCTTGGAAGTTTCATTTTCCGCAAAACAGATTGCTCCCTCTGCAACACTGGCAATAAACGAGCTGATTGCTAGCCTCAGAGAGAGCGGTGAAAAAGTCTACCACATGGGCTTTGGTGAGTCTCCATTTCCTGTGCATTCCCGAGTTCGAAAGGCACTCTGTGAGAACTCCTGGCGGCAGAGGTATCTTCCAACCCAAGGCATTATTGAACTTAGAGAGCAAATATCTGAATTCTACAAGACAATGTTCGACCTTCAATATTCTCAAGAGCAGATCGTCGTTGGTCCGGGTAGTAAGCCGCTCATGTTTGCAGCCCTCACAGCTCTTGATGGTCCAATTTTTCTCCCTGCACCATCATGGGTCAGCTATCAACATATGGGTCGGTTTCTTTCTAGGAATGTTCACCACATTATCACCCTCTCAGAAAACTCCTATCGTTTAGAGCCCGACCTGCTTGAGTTGGCAATCAGAGCACACTCCCCAGATCGTGGCCAACAGAAAGTACTGGTGCTAAACTATCCATGTAATCCAACTGGACACACATTCTCGGCTCAAGACTTGAGAGGGCTTGCTGATGTGGCACGTGAGTATAATGTTGTTATAGTGTCTGATGAAATCTATGCATTGACGCATTTCCGAGATCAAGAGCATCATAGTATTGCCAAGTTCTATCCAGAGGGCACGCTTGTCACAGGTGGTCTCTCTAAGGACCGGTCTCTTGGTGGCTATCGGCTGGGAGCACTCTTACTCCCTCCAGATGAGAACCAACTTCTACGAAGTATCCTTGCTGTAGGGAGTGAACTCTGGTCGAGTGTTTCCGCTCCAATCCAGTATGCGGGCATCGAAGCATATCGAACAGACACCGAGCTTATTGACTATATTCGTGACTGCGCTATTGTTCATGAACTGGTCACAAGATACACTTACAATAGAATTCACGACATGGGTGTCTCGTGTCCTTGTCCGCAGGGAGCTTTCTATCTATTTCCTGATTGGAACAGTCAGCGAGAGGCGCTTCAGAAGAAAGGAGTCACAACCTCAAATGAGCTGGCTAAACACCTGCTCAAGAACTGGTTTTTGGCAAGTCTGCCGGGTGTGGAGTTTGGTATGCCTCCTGATGACCTTTCTTTACGACTTGCTACGGTTGATTATGATGGTTCTGCTGCATACAAATCTTTTCAGAGGAGACGAAAATCTGCAATCAAGGATCCAGAAACGTTTGTACTGACAATTGCCCCCTCTGTTGTGGAGGCATGTAATCAACTTGAGCGGTTCACTGCGGAGCTCAGCTGATATGAAGAAGGAGCTAGAAAGAATGGACAAGCTAATTATCACAGTTGCTCCAACTGGTTCTGTCCCACGCAAGAAGGATACAAACTATTTACCTATGACGCCAGATGAGATTGTAGAGACCGCCTATCTTTGTGAGCAGGAAGGCGCATCTATCATTCATGTTCATTGTCGTGACGAGAATGAAAATCCCACCTCTGACTATCAACTCTTTGAGGAAACTGTGAGTAAGATTCGGAAGCGAACTAACCTGATAGTAATGGTGTCAACGAGCGGAGTTGCTGGGAGGTCTGATGAGGAACGTGCCTGGCCATTGAAGGCCAAACCTGAGCTTGCAAGCCTTACTACTGGATCTTTGAATTTTACTGGTCGGAAACCCCCAGTTGTGTATACGAACTCATGGAAAACAATCACATTTCTTGCCCAAAGAATGCTTGACCTTAAGATTAAACCTGAACTGGAAGCCTTCGATTTGGGATTCATATCGCAGGGCACAGCGCTCATCAATGAGAAGCTTGTTCCAGAACCGCCTCTGTTTCAACTTGTGATGGGTGTTGGTGGGGGAATTCCTGCAACTATTGACAATCTTATGCATATGAGAGAACAACTCCCAAAGAATGCAATATTCACAGTGGCGGGGATTGGGCGAACACAGGTTGACATGACTACGATGTCCATTTTGATGGGTGGGCATGTAAGAGTTGGACTTGAGGACAACATCTACTTAACAAAGGGGAAACTCGCCCCCAACGAGGACTTTGTGGCTCGAACACGTCAAATTGCAGAATCTCTAAACAGAGAGATAGCCTCTCCGGATGAAACGAGGAATATTCTTGGACTCTGAAAATTGCACCCTAAACTCTAGCTGAATGAACTCAAGAATGATTGTATCCAAGCTACTTCTCTATACTGTTTCGTTCTTACCGCCTTTGATAGCTGACCCTCTCCCAGAGCCGCAGCAAAAACATTCGACCCAGTCTCCATATTGAGGATTGACCTTATAGATTTCAAGAGATCTTCATCAAATGGCGGTTTGAGGTGGGATGACGCCAGTCTCAGGTATTCGATCACTCTCTCCCTGGCTCTATTCTCCCTGCGTCGCCAGTAGTAGCTGTAACCTCTATTACTTTGATGTTGCCATCTTTTGAGTTCCCTGCTAAGTCTTTCGAATCTTTTTGCAAAGTATTGATGAACCTCCTGCATGCTAGCCACACCAGAAATTTGCAATATCCTTGTGAGAGCGTGTTTTGAAGGTCTATCGTATCCAATTCGCTTGATAACGATAGGTGCTTTTTCCCTGATGACTGCTTGTCCCTCACCTCCTAGCTCTGATAGTGCAAGAACACTTGCTCGAACAACTGGTCTACTTCTGTTTACCAAGTAGGGTGATACCAGCTCGACTAGGTTTGGTAGCTCTTGCTTTGAGAGAGCCTGAATCACAGCAGCTCTAGTGGTATTGCCATCATGTTTCAGCAAATCGATGAGCGTTTCCTTGGACCGCTTAGAGTAGATTCCTCCTAGAGCTGCGACCATAGCCTCTCCCTCCTTTGAGAGGTATCGACCACGAGGTATAGCCCGTTCCTTCAACATGTCTATGGATGACTTGTCGCCAACTCTTCCAATGGCTTCTGCCATGGAAATTCTGACCTTGGTACTCTGCTCAAGAGGTAAACGATGATGTAAGAATGGTAAAACCCTCGAGTCCCCTGTTTGACCAAGTGCTCTTGCTGCAGTGCTACGGTTTCCAGGGACTTTGTATAATGCAAGCCTTACTGCGTTGGCCAAGATGCTCGCTGTGGTTTTACTGCATCTACTCTTGAAAACAGGATTACCACCAAGTGTTCGGTATCTCTTGTCCATGTCCACCTCATCAGCCAATTCTCCTGTGATCTTTTTCATGGCGTTGACCGCATTGTCTGTTATCTGTTCATCCAACCACGTCCTTCGACGCCAGCGATGATATCCATATGAGCTCTGGGAATCATGTGGTCTTGACCCATCAGTCATGAGTATCTGGAACCCATAATATGTCCCAAGCACATCGATTCTCGAAGGGTTCTCTTCTAACTGCTCTAGCTCACGTTTGCGTGCCTCGATGACCTCCTTGACTAGTATCACATACGGTGTCATAGTCATGGCATCAATATCTATGAAGTAGGTGTGTTTTTTCTCAATTTGCTCTCTCAGAATATCCATCACAAGTGGGACCGCATTCGCTTTGATCTGACGGAGATTGTCGCCCTCCAGTGATTCAAACTCTTTGAAGACATCAAAGTCTGTTCCACCCACAGCATTCAGCTGCAAGAGGGCGATTACAGCATCCCGAGCCTTCCCCTCAGGGCGTACTAACTTAAGGCGGTGCAAGAATGCTTTCCAGCCCTCTGTCTTTATGAATTCGTCAGCTCGTTTCTCTAGTTCAGCATATTGCCTCCTAGTTGCGAGCTGCACAAGTGTTGCCTTCTCCATCATAACTCCCTAGATTTGTCACTCAAGTGGGTATATTAACCACACAAATTCTGACTCACCTTCTCCTGAGGATGATGAGGACTACCATTGCTACTGCAGCCACGACTGGAAGTGCTACAGCAATGAGGACTGGGTCAAAGAATAGACCATTGGAGGTCGTCGGTGTCGTTGGGTCTGAACCCTCCTCCATGTCGGTCCATGCGTTATCCTCATATGAATAGACCCAAGTGTCATCATACTGCCCACCATCTATTACCCAGCCACCAAACAGGATTGTAGCGTTATATTCTGGGTCAGAAGCTAACCCTGAATTGATTCGGGGTGCTGGTGCCTCAACCGGGTAGGCTCGGGTCCATGTGTTCAGTTGTGCGTCATACATCCATGTATGATCAACAGCGAAATCGCCTACCTGCCCACC
>PJET01000160.1 GCA_002825515.1 Candidatus Thorarchaeota archaeon MP11T_1
GGCTAGAGTGGTACGTTCTCTGTAGACATTGTCCCTGCTATGAATTCTCTGGGAAAGAACATGGAAAAGAAAATCGTTTCTATTGTTTGGGTAATTGGGGGAGCCCCAAACTATTCAAGTATAAACCAGGTCACATTAGTCGTTTAGGGCAAGCAACTTTTTTGGGATTTACTGGCTTCTTTCTCTTCTTTCCAATTGTGTACTTTATTGACCGGTGGGAATTTGTACTCTTCCAGTTGGTCATGGCAGTTTCATTTCTAGTCACACTGAGACACTGGGCATGTTCACGATGTCCTAATTTTGGATGTATTTTGAACTATGTTCCTGAACATGACCGTCAGAAGTTTTTAGAAAGTTTGAACAGGGGAGATATCTACTAGTTTTTAATGAGTCATTTGGCTGTGAACTTCGATGGAGAAAATCGATTATAAGAAAGTCTTCAAGGAATTTTACAATTCACCACGAAATCCAGTTATTGTCCAAGTACCTCAATTTAATTTCATCATGGTTGATGGAAAAGGTGATCCAAATACATCCCAAGAATATCAAGAAGCTCTAGGAGTACTATATGGCGTTTCCTATTCCATCAAATTCAATCTGAAGAAAGAAAGTCGAGTTGACTACAAGGTTATGCCACTGGAAGGACTATGGTGGGTAGAAGACGACCTGAATTTTGGCATGGAGAAGAAAGATAAATGGTCATGGACTGCGATGATTATGCAACCCAACGCAGTCACCCATAATGATGTAATTGAAGCAAAATCTCAACTCCAAATTAAAAAGAAGCCTGTGGCTCTTCCCAAAGTCAGGTTCGAAGCATTCAAGGAAGGTCTAGCAGTTCAGATAATGTATTTGGGACCATATTCTGATGAAGCCCCCACTATCGAGAGGCTTCATGCATTTGCTGAATCCGAAGGATATTCTCTACGTGGTAAACATCACGAAATCTATCTTGGCGACCCTCGAAGAACCGCACCTGAGAAACTTAGAACAATCATTAGACAACCAATAGAATAGAGCTCGTTCAGTAATGTTTTAGTTTAGGTCTTGGTTTGGAATTCTCTCGATGCAAATTTCAACTGACTTGCTTATCGGAAGCGCGATTAGTCTAATTGCTGCTTTTCTATGGGCGATTGCAACCAACGTCTACAAATCTCAGAGCAAAGAAGCAACACCACTTGCTATCACAACTCTAAAAATGTGGTTATCACTGCTTGTTATGACAATATTAGTTATGCTACCTTTTCGGACAACACCATTTTTTCTACCATTTGAGTCGGTCGTGTTTCTAGCATCTTCAGTGACAATAGGTCTAGTGTTTGGGGATATTGCATTCTTGACGTCACAAGAACGTATTGGAGTTTCTTACGCATTTCCAATTGCAACAACATACCCAATTGCGACTTATATAATTGCGATATTTGTAGTTGATGAAGAAATAATTCTAACTCGATTTCTTGGTATCATTCTAGCAGTTGCAGGCATCATGCTCATATCCAGAGAGCAAGCGGTTAATCGGAATAATAAGAGATCGAAAGATTTTGACAGAATAGGAATTGTTTTGGCTCTTTTGACAGCTTTATGTTGGTCAGTTGGAAGTGTTTTACTTCAACTTGGAGTTGCTAGTGTCGATCCAATTGATGCCAACTTTGTAAGAATGATTTTTGGTTCTGGCTTACTAGCACCTATCTTTCTTGGAGCGATTCAACGTGGAATGCAAAAACCCAGCAAACGTGCAACTAAGATAATTCTCTTTGCAGCATTTTTTGGAATGGCAGCTGGTTCATTGCTGTACACGTACGCGGTGAAGCTCGTGGGAGCCACAGTTTCAGCGGTGCTTGGTTCTGTATCACCTCTATTTGCACTACCAATCTCAATCTTCTTTTTGAAGGAAGAATATACTTACAGGTCAATACTTGGGGCTCTGATGACTGTTTCAGGAGTCATTCTTGTAGTGCTAATGGTATAGCATTCAAATCCAGTCAATTCTTCTGAAATAGAACACAAGACTTGTAGTCACTATGAGCATTGCAGCGAGAAAGATGGGATATCCAAAAGCACCTAGCAAATCAATTTCAGGAATCCATTGCCAATTCATTCCATATATGCTTGCCATGAGTGTAAGTGGAATGAATATTGTTGAAACAACCGTGAGGACCTTCATTACTCCATTCATTTTATTACTCACACTAGACAGATAGATATCGAGCATACCTGTAATTGACTCACGATATGTTTCAACATGATCCGTCACACGAATAACATGATCATAGAGGTCTCGAAGATATACATCCATGTCCTTATCAATAAATGATCGAGCATCACGCTGCAATTTCAAAACAACCTCTCTCAGAGGCCAAATATGTCTTCTAAAAGAGAGAAGGTCTCGTTTTATTTTGTATATGCGATTTAACATGTCTGTGGTAGCCTGCTCAATCAACTCATCCTCAAGATCTTCGATAGAATCACCAATCCTTTCAAGCACTACGAAGTACTTGTCCACCAAGAGGTCAAGGATCGTGTATACTAGGTAATCTGGTCCACCCGAGCGTATCCGGCTATCTGAACGTCGTGCCCGGTCCCGAATTGAGTCAAAGAGATCATCTGCTGATTCTTGAAAAGAGAGAACAAAGTTTTTGCCAAATGCAATTGAAACTTGTTCAGATTGAAGAGTTCCTTTTGTCTGATGAAAGTCATACTCACGAAAGACAATGTAGACACTTTGGGGCATTATCTCCAATTTGGGTCGTTGACCAACACTTGGGATATCTTCAATCACCAATGGATGCAACTTATAATACTCGCAAACTCTCTCAATGATCTCAACATCGTGTACCCCTCTTACATGAACCCACTTTATTGCTTCTGGATCCAATGGTGGACTACAATCATCCAAGGAGTCAGCAATATATTCTCTCATTTGATCTCTTGCGAATTCCATGATGCTGATAGTTACTTTTTCAGTTCGATCGATTCCTGTATGGACAACGGTACCAGGAGGAAGACCATATTTTTCAGCCATATCATCTTGACTCATTTGGGTCCACTAAATAGGGCATAAAAGGGATAATATTAGAAAGTGAGGATTACAAGGATTTCTGCTAACTGCCATTTTCCTTCTGCTTTTGGTCTGAAGTATAACGTTGATGCCAAAAGTTTTTGATACTCTGCCGCACCTTGTTGGAATTTATGGGTTTTCCATCATCATCGAGACAAAAAATGCAATAATAATCTTCATTGTACTTCCGCAACATTTTCTCACAGTTTTCTCGTGTTGCTCCACATGAAATGCACTTTTTCATGTCTATTAGCTCGCATAACGAGAGTTCTAGCAACATAATAAGCAGCATCATTAACGCATCTATTGAAGGGAGATTCACATTTTCCATATTATTACGTGAAACATTCAAGTATTAAGTCAATGACACGCACTCTGCTTCAATTGAGGTCAATCAGGTGAAGCCAGCTAGATCTGAACTGATTCGAAAGATACTACTGGAATTAGATGGGAGTCCATCCTCGATATATGATATCCTTTACTCTTTGGCAGGACATGTCGATCCCCAGAAAACAAGACTGCCGAAATTACTGAAATCGATGGAGAGTGATGGACTTGTCGTTAGTGCACTACAACCGGGACCGTTGGGACCATATAGAAGAATCTACGAGCTGGGACCTGAGGCAGAGGATCATCTCAGGAAGGACCTCAAGAGTAGTATTGAAACTATCCTACATTTCTATAATGCTTATCGACATGAAAATCCACAGAAACTATACAATTTCTCTGAAGAGAATAAGCAACGAAAATTCAAAGGTCGAATTCTATATGCAGCATTTCCCTACCTTAGAACCAGTGATCTTGACATAATACGAGACCTGCTCGTCAAATCAGAGGAGTCTAGTGTTTCAATTGCAGGTTCGGATTTGATTTTAGAAAAAACAGGCATAAACTATGATTTTGTAGGTAAAGACATCACAAAGCTGAACGTTGAAAGTAAGACTTTTTCAGAAATCATCCTAAATGGTTTACCTAGTTTTGATAGACTCTCAGTAACAATTGAAGAATGCAAGAGAGTATTGGTTAGAAGAGGACGACTGCGTGTGTTGTCCCCCTTTACATTCTTTGATAAACCCGAGAAACCAACCTTGGAGGAATTTCTGAGAATAACTTCAAGCGAACTCTTTCCAGAACTAGGAATAGTTGAAGGTGGAAGAGTCAAGAGAGTCATTGAACACTACTTTCCAGATTTGGATATTTATGAAACAAGTCTTGGTGAAGTCATCTTTTGTGCAACGAAGTCGTGAGCGTTTACGGACTCCAAAAGACGGACAAAGGAAAAGACATATGCAACTTTGTTTGCAGGCGTGGTGTGGTGAAAACACATTATGTCGGAGATAAAGCAAGAATTAATCGATCTTGTAATGAATGAGAATGTTAGTGCAATCCAGATCATTGCGGATCGATTAGAAATCACAACTCCAGAGGTCATCGAAATCATTAGCCGTTTAATCGATGCAGGAGAGTTGCATGGCACTCTGACAGAGGATGGAAATCGATTCTATAGAAGTGAGGTTAAGTTATCTAAAGCACCAAAGATTGAAAGAGAAGATTCACCTCCAAGTTTCCTGAGTTTCAATGCAAGACCAGCAATCGTCACAATGATAGTGGGGGTTGTTGTTCTTTCTGGAGGAGTACTCGTGAATGCTTTCGCAGTTGATTTAATTGAAAGTAACTTTGCTGCGATTCTGATTCTATTTGGAATAATTATTATCGTGATTGGACTATACTCTCTTTCTAAAAGGAAGACTCCAGCCTAGAATGAAATGTTGGATTAATAGCACATCTTAAGTACTAGTCTGATTGCGGAGCTTTCAACGGAAGGACTTGAATTGCAAGAGATGATTCTAGAAGTTGCCTTTATTGCGATATACGCATTAGGGGTCGGTACAATATCATCAATGGTAGGTATCGGTGGTGGAATATTTAATACTCCACTCTTAATGATCATCTTTTTGCTGAGTGCTCAAGTTGCTCCTGCAACAGCACTTGTTGCTGCTCTTTTTCTTGCAGTGGCGAGCACCTTTGCATATTGGAGACAGAATCCAAGACCAATCATTGCAAAAGCTGGTCTCTTTCTTGCTATAACTACGACCCCAGGATCACTAATTGGTGTTTTCCTTAGAACATTGATTGAAAACGACTATGTATTGCGACTAATCTTTGGACTCTCACTCATGCCTATAGCAATAAAGATGCTCTTTGCAGTAAAACGTGAAAGGGGAGACATCGTTTCAGAACTTGCAGACTATAGCATATCCGATATTGCTGACAAGAGGTTGGCCATCTCTCTTTTTGGAGCTTTTATTGGAGGTGTTGCAGCAGGATTGCTCGGGATAGGTGGAGGTGCAATAATAGTTCCAGTTCTTTCAATCTTAATGGGATTGCCAATGCATGCAGCTGTAGCAACATCGATGTTTACAATGGTCTTTACCGCATCTGCTGGAACTGCAATGAATCTGGTTAGTGGGTATATCAATCCCTATTTCGCAATTTCCCTTGGGTTGGGAATGCTCATTGGTGCGCAAGTTGGTGCAAGATTAGCATGTAAGGTAAATTCTGTTCAGCTGAAGAGAGTATTTGGACTGATTCTCGTTTTCCCACTTGTGAAGATGATGAAGCTAGGTCAAATATGGCTCGATCCGATGGATACGAGTGTCCTGGTGTCAACAGTTGGGGATATACTCATCTGGTTGTTCATTGTGATCCCAATAGGTCTCTTTAGGCTCTACCAGCTTCGAAAACAATCACTTGAGCCAGCTGTTAGAAAGGAACCTTGCGATTCTCCGACTCCAGAATAATAAGTATTGAAAGAAGTGGATACTTAATAGGGAGTCTGCATTTTGTAGATAGTTAAAGTAGATTTCATAGGTGGTATAGATGTTGAAATACAATCTGAATGGGAAGGTTGTCATAATTACTGGTGCTTCTGCCGGTCTGGGTGAGCAATTCGCTCATGCCTTTGCTGAGTCAGGAGCAAACGTAGTGCTGGGTGCAAGGAGAAAAGAGCTGCTAAAGAAAATCGCAGATGACGTATCTAGCAAATATCGCATTAAGGCAATTCCTGTAAAGACAGATGTTTCTAAAGAAACGGACATCATCAACCTCGTTAATACAACTGTGAAAGAATTCGGAACTGTGGATGTATTGGTGAATAACGCTGGAATGTATATCGTCAAGCCGCTCATAGAACAGACACTTGATGACTGGAATACGGTTATGGATGTTAATCTTACATCTGCCTTTCTTGCATCTCGAGAGGTTGCCAAGATAATGATCCCAAAACAGTCAGGTTCGATAATTAACATCTCGTCTACATTTGGGTTTGGTGGAACTGAGTTCACAGAAATCAGCTATTACGTGTCTAAGGGTGGTATGGTCACCATGACGAAAGCACTGGCTGTGGAACTTGGCAAGCATAATATTAGAGTGAATGCTATTGCACCAGGATTCTTTCCAACAGCAATGTCAATTGATGCGATTAGGGATAAAGCAATCAGTAATCGCCTAATCAGACCAAGAACTGCTCTACCAATGTTTGCAGAAAATGAATGGATTAAAGGCGCAGCTTGCTTCCTTGCAAGTGATGATGCAAGATACATTACTGGCCACACACTGGCTGTTGATGGTGGATGGCTCGCCTATTAGTCTAAAAAGAAAAGGGATAGGAAGGCAGGAGTTATCTGCCTTTCCTAAACATACGATTAAATCGTTAGTCTTCCCAATCCATAGCCTCGAAATCACGATATTTCCGCCACTGAGCACCACCACTTATGGCGACCATTATCAAAAGTGTAACAAGGAATACCGCAAAGTTCTGGTAGGCATCAAATTCACCAGCAAAGAACCAAAACCATAGTGCTAATGAGATGACCCAAAGGAACGCTAATCCGACCGCCCACCAGTTCTCAGGACCTTCACCTCTTCGCCTTGCCCAAGGTAGCCACATGCCAACAGCGAACACTGCGAATAGTGCGAATGAGATGAGAATCACTGCAACATTTTGATATCCTGATAAATCAAGGGTTGGATCACCTGCAAAGAACCACATCCATATTACTAGAAACAATAGCCACAGGAGAAATCCAGCCAATGACCCCTTTGCTCGAATAGAACCACCTGGAACGCCTTCAATGCTTATTCTGATTTCTGAACTCCAGGGAGCTACTGTTACACAAAGCATTACAAGAAATGCAGCTAGAATAATTGCTAGATTTTTGTATGGGAAATCTAAAGCAGTAGTAACAGGTCCCAAGATATCATTGGCAAATGGTAGCCAAAGAACCATAAAGGTCAACCAACCAATACCACCTAGTGCACTAATCCTAGCACCCCAACCATCTCCAGTGGAAGGAACCCACAGCATCACATTAACTGCACCGATAATCAGCAGAGAAGCAATTCCAATTCCAATATTCTCATAGATACCGAAATCGACAGCAAAGAATGTTATCCATACTATGAGAAATACTATCCAAAGAATACCACTAACAGCACTTGATCGGGCTCTCCACCCTTCCGCACTTGGAATCCATAATAGGGCATTAGCTGCAATTGCAATGAAAAGTGCAATTATGACAACCGCAATATTCTCAAAAAATTGATAGTTACCTGCGAAAAAGAAGAGCCAGATTATCAGAAATGCCATCCAGACAATCATACTGCCAATGGAGCCATATTCCTGTAATTTCGTTCTCCTGCGTCTAGTTCTGCTTCTGCGTCTACTAGGTTTGAAATCCTCTTCGATTTCAGCTTCCACATCATCGACATCATCAGGGATGTCATCAGGTGGAGGAGTTACATCTTCATCAATTGGTTTCATTGTTTCCAACTCTAATTGCAACGTAACGACCCAGTTGGAATTTAACATCAGTAGGGTAATCACGTTGTGTCTTTCTACTCAGAATCACTAAAATCTTCTATATAAAGGAGTGCCACAAAATAGGGTCACATATTGTGACTATAAATTAATATAAGGTTAGATAACAATAGTTAAATATTTTGTTCGTTTATTAATTGACATAATATTGGAGACGAATGAGATGCCTGATGACGAAAAAATGAGTCTGAATGAATTTCATAAGAAAATGGCTGTAAAAACGAATGGAGGAGTCTGGTCAGTATTGGATATGGACTCACCTAGTCAGGAAGAGTTAGGGCAAGCACTCGAAATGGCTCACACTTCATTGTATCACTGGAGGCAGATTGGTAAACCAATTAACATTGCCCGTGGTGAGTACATGATTTCCCGTGTATACAGTCACATGGGGAAAGGTGATGATGCATTATTCTATGCAGAACGTACTCTGAAGCTCACAGAAGATGCTGATGACAAAGCAGATTTTGATATGGGATTTGCATATGAAGTTCTAGCAAAGGCATATGCAGCCAAGGGTGACAAAGAGAACTGTAAGAAGTACAAAGCAATGGCTCAGGAAATCATTGACACCCTAGGTGAGGAAGACATGAAGATCAGTCAAGGTGAACTTGACAAGGTCAACTGCTGAATCTTTCTAAATTCATTCGTAGACCATAAGTTGCATAAGTTGGATTGTTTTCATAATACACATGCGACATCTTCCTTATGTGCAAACTAGTGTGTTTGTTGACTCCAGATATCCATTTGGTGGAAATCAGTTAGCTACTTACTGGGATTCCAAGGTAAATGCAGCTCTAACTCAGGAAGAGATGCAGGGAATGGCTTTGGAAATGAACTTCTCAGAATCTACATTTCTCATTGAACCAACCACTAAAGGATGCATTTCAAAAGTCCGTATATTCACACCAGCTGCAGAGATTCCGTTCGCAGGACACCCAACACTGGGAACTGCATTTGTGATAAGGCACAAAAAGATTCTGAGTACAGAAAAGCAGACTACACTGCTTCAGCTTGGTGTTGGACCAATTCGTGTTGATTATCTCGAAGACGATAATGTTCGAATGATTCAACCTGAACCATCCTTTGAGAAACCTATAGATAATATAAAGAAGGTCGCAGAGGCTATTGGGCTAAAAGATAGTGATATCGTTCCAGATAGCCCTGTACAAGTTGTATCCACAGGATTTCCCTATCTAATAGTTCCCCTCAAGAATCTTGCAACTCTAAAGAAGGCTTCACCTGTTCCATTTGTATTTCAGGAGAACCTCAGAGGTTTTTCTACGAAGCAAGTCTTGATATTCTCGACTGAAACGAATTTCTCTGATTCGCATGTCCAGGCTAGGATGTTTGCCCCAGAGGTTGGAGTTGTCGAAGATCCTGCGACTGGTAGTGCAGCAGGACCACTTGGTGCATATCTGGAGAAGTATAAGGTCCTAAGAAACCATGAATTGGGAGAGCCCATCAATATTGAGCAGGGGTATGAGTTGAGGAGACCTAGCAAACTCGTTGCTAGAGTTCCTCATGACAGCATGTCAGAAGTACATGTATCTGGAAAAATAAGAATGGTTGCAGAAGGGATATTTTATCTACCTTAGCAGGTTTTGATTTGTTCGCGTATATCGACTAAAAGTCTATATGAGAAGGATGATGGCCCGTCACGCAGGAGATACAATTTTGAGTGCCCGAATGCCAGTCTTCAAGACAGTACTTTTGGGTGAAGGGGGAGTAGGGAAAACAAGTCTGGCGGTCAGATTCACAGAAAATAGATTCGATCAAAAAATGAAGATGACTATAGGAGTAAACTTTGCAACCAAGAAGGTGAGGGTGAAAGGCACAGACATTACATTATTGATATGGGATCTTGGAGGACAGCCTCGATTCCAAGATGTCATCTCGGACTATTTCATTGGATCCAAACTTGGAATTGCAGTCTATGATGTAGGCCGTATTTTCACTCTACATAGATTACGAGATTGGATCTCAAGACTACATAAAGCTGTACCTGAATGTAGTATCTTTCTAGTTGGTAATAAGATAGATGAACGGATTGAAGGAATGGGAGTTACCCAAGAAGATGCAGAAGAATTTGCTTCGGAATACAATGCGCAGTTGTTTGAGGTATCAGCAAAAACTAGTAAGGGTGTCTTTGAGATGTTTGATGCCGCTGGAGTTTTTCTATCTGGAGGTTTGTAAATCCGCACTTTTTTATCATACCCAATGAATAGTTCTTCATGCAATTTGAAAGCATAGTCATACGCATATTTGATGTAGACTTCATGCTTTTTGATCTGATATTCACAGCAATCTGGATTTACATACTCTACAAAAAGGGATACATTAAGCCGCTTCTTTTTGGATTCTTTGGAATTGCTGTAAACATGACTG
>PJET01000021.1 GCA_002825515.1 Candidatus Thorarchaeota archaeon MP11T_1
GCCAGCGAAAAGCTGGAGGAAGGTGGGGGCCACGGTAGGTCAGTATGCCGCGATATGGGCAGGGCCACACGCGTGCTACAATGGCCGGGACAATGCGTCACAACACCGAAAGGTGAAGTCAATCGCGAAACCCGGTCGTAGTCGGGATCGCGGGTTGGAACTCACCCGCGTGAACCTGGAATCCCTAGTATCCGCGTGTCACTATCGCGCGGAGAATACGTCCCTGCTTCTTGCACACACCGCCCGTCGCTCCATGCGAGCGGCTTTGGGGTGAGGTGTCGTCCACTGGGCGATGACGAATCTTGGGGTCGCAAGTAGGGAGAAGTCGTAACAAGGTATCCGTAGCGGAAGCTGCGGATGGATCACCTCCTAAGATTTTCACAATCTCAGATTGTGAAGACAGCTTGCTCTGTCCTCGGACAGAGAGAGGTGCAGGCTAAGGGCGGGGTTGGCTAACGGGACCTTTCCCGAGCCGCTCACTGTTGAGCACCCTTTCTCTTTTGCAACTGTTTTCTTGAAATTGCTACTTTGGAAAAACTCGCTTACGTGGAAGCTGTTGTGAGTCTATTGGTGGAGGAGCTAGTATCCTTATCATTAGTGTTATCTTTGCTATATGGCGACGCAATGTACAGGAAAATGAGTAATGCTTATCAGCTCTCTAATAGAGGCTTTAGGATCTGTCCCGTGAAGGATTCTGGCACATGAGCAATCTCTTCTGGAGTTCCTGTTGCCACTATCGCTCCACCATCCTTTCCACCCAATGGTCCTAAGTCAATCACATAGTCTGCATTCTTGATTACATCAAGATGATGTTCAATAACAAGCACCGTATTTCCTGCATCTACTAGTTGATTCAGACAGTCTAGCAGACGTTGGATATCCGCAAGGTGAAGACCTGAAGTCGGTTCGTCCAAGATATACAGATTGTCCCGTTCGCGTTTTATCTTCCCAAGTTCTCGTGCAAGCTTGACACGCTGTGCTTCACCACCTGAAAGTTGATTCGATGGTTGACCGAGTTTCAGATATCCAAGTCCTAACTCGTACATGGTTTCCAGTTTATGTTTAATCAAATGTACATCCTCAAAGAAGGTCATCGCTTCTTCTATAGTCATATCCAGCACATCAGCAATACTCTTCCCCTTGTATTTGACCTCTTGAATCTCCTGAGTGAATCTAGTCCCCTTACAAGCTGGACAGATACTCTCCACATCTGGCATGAACTGCAGAACAGTGGTGATGACCCCTTCTCCCTTACAATCTGGACAACGTTCACCAGTTTGATTATTGCTAAAGTCTGAATACTCAAATCCACGCTCCTTTGCTTCTGGGAGGTCTGCAAAGAGATCACGGATTTTATCGAAGACTCCTACATACGTAGCAGGATTTGACCTAGAAGACCGTCCAATGCTTGATTGATCGATATAGCGAACATCCTTCAGATGTTCAATTCCTTCAATCTTGTCGTGAGGGCCTGGAATAATTCGTCGATCATAGAAGACCTGCTTCAGCTTTTTGTGGATAATGTCATCAACGAGACTCGACTTTCCACTCCCACTAACACCTGTAGCACACACAAACAATCCTAGTGGGATTTCAACATCGATGTTCTGCAGATTATTAGTTCTTCCCCCACGAACACTAAGACTATGACCATTGGATTTACGTCGGTGCTCAGGAACTGGTATTGTTTTTGAACCAGAAAGATACTGACCAGTAATCGAGTCTTCTGCAGCTTCGATAACATCAATTGTTCCCTGAGCCACAATTTCACCACCATGAATTCCGGGACCCGGCCCCATTTCGATGATATAATCAGCTGATCGTATTGTATCAACATCATGCTCGACTACAATGATGCTGTTTCCGATATCTCTGAGTTTCCGCAAAGTACTCACGACCTTCATCGTATCCTTAGAGTGAAGCCCAATTGATGGTTCATCAAGTACTACCAACATACCCATTAGTTCAGACCCAATCTGTGTAGTCAAACGAGTTCGCTGAAGTTCCCCCCCACTTAGAGTGTCAGCTCTTCGATTCAAGCTGAGATAATCGAGACCAATCTCGATCATGAGATCTAATCGTTTCTTCACTTCATCAACAATAGGTCCTGCAATGTGTTTCTTCTCTTCATCAACCTGCACCGAATCCATGAATACTCGTAAATCTCGAACAGACATCTCACCAAAATCATAGATGCATTTTTCATTGATTCGAATGAACCGTCGAGTCTTCCTGAGCTTTGTACCATGACAGTCAGGACATTCCTTCTCAACCATGAGTTTCTGTGCAATCCGTTCTTCATAGTCTTTAGGACTTCTACTCTTATTCGTTCGTTTATACCATCTATCAATTCGATCGAGAATGCCATGGTCTACTATCATTTTTCCGAAATTCGGGTCCTCTCGTTTTTCTTCAGGGGGATGTATGAGTTCGAACTTCTCACCACGAGTGCCATAGAATATGAGATCTCTTGCCTTTTCACTGAGGTCTTTGAAAGGAGTATCTAAACTAAAACCGAAATGCTCAGCTATACTGTAAATGCGGACATAGTGCCAGTTGATAATTCGCTTGAAAGTCTTCAATTCCATATTGAGTGAAAACTTTTCTATTGCACCCTCTCGAAGACTCTTGTTGGGGTCGACGACTAGTAGAAAAGGATCTGTACGCATGTATGTGCCTAGTCCGCCACAGGTCCTACAGGCTGCATCAGATTCGTTAGCAGAAAAATACCAAGGAAGAAGCTCGCCAGCTAAAATGTGATGTTCTGAACATGCGAGACCTTCGTAGAAAGCCTCTAGGTTTATGTTATGTGATTCAGCATCAATGATATTGATATGAATGAATCCTTCCCCAATTATCTGACATTCAATGAGAGCATGGATTATTTGCTTTGTCTGATCGCCATTGATAACAAAGCGGTCAACTACAGCTTCGATGTTATATTCTTCATCTTCATCAAGCTCAATCTTGTCAGCTGTACTGTGTTGTTCTCCATTGATGTAGAGGTCACGACAGCCAGCGTTACGAACCTCATCGAAGAGAAATTCATAGTTCTCACCATAGATCTTGAAGACTGGAGCCAGAATCTCCACATTTGTTCCTGAGGGTAAAGACTGGATTCTATCAGCTATCTGATGTGGAGTTCTTGTTTGAACCTTGGACTCACAGAATGGACAATGAGGTTCACCTACGGAGGAAAAGAGTAAACGAAGATAGTTCTGGGTTTCTGTTAGAGTTCCAACTGTACTACGAGGATTCCTCACTCCTTGACCCTGAGAGATAGAGAGAACAGGTGAGAGTCCCTTGACATAATCTACAGCAGGTCGTTTCACCATCGGAACTCGAGTTCGCGCGTAAGCAGATAGTGACTCCATGAAACGTCGCTGACCTTCACCGAAGAGAACATCAAATGCCAGCGAAGACTTTCCTGAACCACTGAGACCAGTAATGACGACTAACTGATCACGTGGTATCTCAACTGATACATTCTTCAGATTATTTTCCTTTGCTCCTGCAATCTCGATTGTTGTTCTCACAGTAATTCATCCTCCGAGAAATAATATGCTGCCTCCATCTCAGGCTCACGACTTCTACTGGTCAAGTGAACCGGCTTAGGCATCCTCTGAATGACTCCTTCATTTGCTAGCCATTCACAGACTCCAATCAGCGTATTTCCTTGAGGCATTCCAAGTTTCTTATTGAAATATGCATCAATTCTTGAAATGCCACAGTGTCCGCCTTCATCTATTAGAAAATCTAAGATAGGTCGAAAGAAATCGAGTGTTTTCTCCTTGCTATAGTCGACCAATATTTGATTGACCATCTCGACTGACTCTCTTGTAACACCCTTATCGAGAATGTCAGTATACACTTTCTTGAAGAGTTCAGGATTGATTTGTAGTGCCTGTTGTAGGTACTCCCTTCCTGGTATCTGATTATTAAAGATGATTTCCAATCGTGCGATAGTGTCAATGGCATTCAATAGAAATCGATACGCCATGATATGATCATTGTAAATCTGAAGAGATTTTCTAACTTTGGCGAACTCCCCATCGAGGTACATTGCTGACCGCATCAATTGCAGTTGCTTATCCCTTTGACCAATAGAAACTGCATTCTGAATATATCGTGTAAGACTTTCATCCTTTGAGAAGAGAATCTTACTCGTTGATAGAATGTGAAACATATGAGAGCTATCTAACGCACGTTCAACAGATTGACGAAAGAATTGTCTTGATTCAATATACACCTGAATCAGAATGTCTCCATCCACTAACCAATAATCAATGAAATGTTTCTTTGCGTCTTTAGAGATGAGAATCAAATCGATATCTGATTCCTCCCAGACGTTACCATTTACAAGACTACCAAAAAGAATTGCAGCAATGATGTTTGAATCCTTCTCTACTCGTTCGAGAAACTCATCTAAGACCATATTATAATGTGCTACTAGTTTTTCATCGACCGTCATTCTATCGTCCCCTCTTTCGAATCGGCATGTGCAAATCAAGAATCAACTCATCTTCAGGGGCTAATGGATCTCTCGCCCGTTCAAGATCTTGATGTTTTCCTAGCTTGTATTCCTTTGAGTTTGCAATCCATAATTGAAGTCGCCTCCATGAACTCAGAAATCCCTCTTTTTGGAAATGCTCAGCTTCCATTTCCTCTTTCAAATTGCATGTGGCTACTGCATATAGTCCACCCTCGAACTCTTTGATCTTTATCTCACCCTCTGGTTCAACCTCCGGCCCGACACGAATCCAAAATTCATATCCGTACTCCTTTGTACTGGGTGATGGATTAGGATTATTGAACCCAAAGACGGGATGATTCTCAAGATTCTTCAGAAATCCCTTGGACTCAGCCCATGTTCTCATCTTTGCCCATGCATCGTTCTCAGGAGTCTTACTTATGACTCGTACATATGCAACTCTCATCGGTGGGAGCTCTACAATTCGAATATCACTGAAGTCTGCAGAGTAATCGGTAGTCTTACTATGTATCCGCTCAATATATTCTGCAGACCTAAGTGCTCTGATATTACGCCAACGCTCTGATTCCTCATATGTCACTCCAATTGCATAAATGATTGCGAACCCGTCATTACTTAGAGCATATCGTCCACGGTCCACATGATTCAGGATACCACTGTCAACCATTTTATTGAGATGATGAACAAGTGCAGTCTTGCTTAGCCCTGTTCCTCCTCGTAACTCATTGAAATCTCGTTCATCAATTGCTAGAAGTTGAATGATCTGCAATCGTGTTTCATGGGCTAAAGAGCTGAGGAGTTCTGCCAAATCTTTCTTTGAACGTGCAAGGATTTCAAAAATCATGTTAGAGTCAGACTCGTTCATAGGACTAGTATTAACTAGGCAGTCTATTTAATGTTACTATTAAAGTAGTACTAATAGTACTACTATTACTGAACATTTAGATCCATCCAGTAGCACTTAGAATAGAACTTCCCCTTTCTGACACTGTTGAGCACCCTTTCTCTTTTGCATTAATCTTGGAATCGCAGTGAATGCTGTTCTCAATCTTCCAATAGTGTTGATTGAATTCTTCATTGCGATATGGCTGATAGTGAAGGGAGTTAATGTTTCAACAGCTGCCAATGTAGGAGATGATATTTCAAATTCGTTCTAACTCGGGTCGAAGTGAACCCAGATTCGAGCAATCATATCTCCAACAGTTCCATGACCACGTATATTTTCCAGTTCACCTGTTCCTCTAAGGATTGTGATTATTGCACTGAAATAATTACCCTCTGAATCTATATTGTTTCGTATGTAATAGATTACGGTGCCCGTCTTGCCCTGGATAGTGCCAGTGAACACCCCGAAGCAATCAAGGATTATCATGGGCTTTCCATGATCCGCGGGTCTAATCATGCCTGTTCCACCTTGCTCGGCAATTCCTTCCCAATCTCCCGTCCACGATTGATCCGTCCAGAAGGTAACCTTCACAATTCCGCTGGGTAGCATTTCCATATTCAGCTCGATACTCAGCGGTGCAACCGTGACCGTCATTTCGATGGGTTTTGTCGCAGATACTGTCGTGACAGGAGTCAGCAGAATACCTAAAAGAATAGAAAGCAAAATAACAGTTGTAAGTCTACTTTTCATCTTCCTTTATCACCTCCTCTCAGTTAATCTTTAATAACTTTCAAAACTCATTCTAACGTTTCTTTCGGAACTTTTGTATGGAGGTAGTCTGGATATTTGTTGATTTATTTTTGATTTCCTCAATCCCTGTTTCTTTTTCTGCACGTTTGTCATTTACGCTACCCCCAATCTTTATTCATATACATTTCTAATATTTAAACAGTTTGTTTAACATAATGAGCATATGAACAAATATATGCGCTGTGGCTTGGGAGTAAAATTGTGAAACAGCTTGTTCCTGCTCTTCGGAGTGGGAAGAGGTACGGGCTTTACGGGCGGGTTTGGCTAACGGGACCTTTCCCTAGCCGCTCACTGTTGAGCACCCTTTCTCTTTTACAGCAGTCAAGAATCAAAAACTGAATTAACGAGTATTTTAGCGGACAGTAGAAAGATATAATCACGGCTTTATTAATGCGTAGTAGGTATGACTAGCTTTACACGTATGTATACTGACGAGAATGATGAAACTCATTTCGAAGATGTGGCGGTTGAATTATCACCAAGTAATTTTGCACCACCAGCACCTCCCTTGAATCTCTCAGAATTTAAAGAATCAAAGAAATACGGATTCGTGAAAGCACCTAGTGGATGGTTTGGAGATTGGCATCCCACACCCAAGCGTCAAATGTTTGTTTATATTTCAGGGAAGATGGAAGCACAAGTAAGCGATGGAGAGGTACGTATATTTGGTCCAGGTAGTGTCACTCTAGTGGAGGATACAACAGGCAAAGGACACAAATCCCGAGTAATTGGCGATCAGGATGTTCTTACCATCGTTATTCAACTTGAGGAGTGATAATCCACAAACACTTGCTAAGCTACCATGTCTAGTAAACAGGGAACTTTCCCCTCTCTCCCTCTGTTGAGCACCCTTTTCATTTTGCAGCAGTTAATCATACTTAATCGGAGGTATCTTCAAAATATCTCATCATTGGATCAAAGTAGAAATCCTTCCAGCCCGTCTTGTAATCATCAGACTGGCCTTCAGGAATGTCCGAGTGAATCAGAGTTAATCTTGTCCCGTTCTCAACCTTTTCTAAAATTACTTCAATAGTTGAGTCAGGACTATTTGGGGGAAAATCAGTAGTACGCCATTTCTGAACAATTCTCTTGTTTGGTTCTAGCTCAACCGTGGTACCTTCAATATATCCGTCCCATGCTCTAAACCTACCATTTATCCTAGGCTCTATAGTCGCTTCACTTCCTGTCATCTCAGCATGCTTCTTACTATCAAGCCAAGCATCATAGATTTTCTTTGGGTTTACTGCAATAGTTATAGAAAGCTTCAAATTTTTCGTCAAATCCACTCGCCTTATTTGTTTCTCAAAGATGTATCTTCCCTCTTAACTATAATGAATAAATACATTTGTACATGACAGACACTAAAGGGCTTCACCAGATCCTATTATGGTAAGAAGTAGAGGCTGACGGAGTCAGGTGAACAGGGAACTTTCCCCTTTCTGACACTGTTGAACATCCCTTTCCAAGTTATGAAATACGAGTTTATCTCTACAATCTAAATGTAGGTCTACAGATTGAAGAGGCTCTTTGCGTTGTTTAAAACTGCACGTGCGAGTTCTTCTAGTTCCATTTCCTTGATTTTCGCCAGTTTCCTAGCAACATCGGAAACATCTGCAGGCTGGAATTCAACTGATGTATCAGGGAATTTAATCCATGCCGGTGCATCTGTTTCGGTGAGTATCTTTTCAATGGGAGTCTGTCGCACCATTTCAAACGTCCCGTCTCTCTCCAATTGATTAGGTCCGAAGGAAAGAAAGAATCCCATATCAATGAGTTTTTTTCGAGCTTCTGTGCCACAGGAACATCCATGTACCATTCCGCCAATATCCTCTGCATGGTGTTGTTCGAGAATATCTATTAGATCTATATCTGCCTCTGCAGAATGGATAACAATGGGCAAATCGAACTCCTGCGCCAGTTGAATTTGCTTACGAAATAATTTCTGTTGTTGTTTGC
This sequence comes from Candidatus Thorarchaeota archaeon MP11T_1, assembly GCA_002825515.1. The sequence goes on from PJET01000021.1 coordinate 8,145, forward strand.
GTATTGCTTCATCTATACCCGACTCTTGATTTAGATTGGTGTAGTCTAGACCTACTTCCCCGATGGCCTTAGGTCTACTCAGCTTCAGTTCTTTTTTAAGATCTGAAAGCAGGAGCGAATGATTGCTTTGAGCCAAGCCCCTTTGAATCCCAACCACACGGACCAGACTCTCAAAGTGCTTTTCAATATCATAAAACGAATAGTAGCTCGGATTTGACGACACACTTACAATGTAGTTTACCTCATTCGCTCTTGCAGTCTTCACAATTGCCTCTACATCTTCTTTGGTAATTGAGGTGTAATTGAATGGATGCACGATATGCGCGTGACAATCGATGAACAACAAACCAGCCCCTAAACTCTCAATTGTAGTCATTCTATAAGAATTTTGCAAAATTAATCAATCTCTTAGCAGAAGTAATACCAATTAAAGTCAGAGGCATACAATAGGTGGTGTACTTCAGGCTCGGTAGTGATAATCAACTCATCTCATCAAATGCATCAGCATCCAATCATTATTGAATTGCTAGAACTTTAAAATATGAAAGAAAGAATCTTTACGAATTCACAATAACATGAAGTAAAGGCTGACGGGACTGGATTGAGTGAATAGGGAACTATCCCTCTCTGACATGTTTAGCATCCTCTTCACTTTTCTATAATTTTCATTCGAAATCAAGTTCTCGATATATCCTCCTCCAAAAAAAAGCAAACAGCTGCTGTTGATTAAATGAGCAGCTGCTTCTTGAAACTTCAGACTATGACTCGTCTATCTCATCAGCGATAACATCATTCTGAGAATCTAGCTCCCCTCTGAATTTCCCAGGATTGACCCCTGCCAGCACTGAGAGAATGTACCTTGTCAGAGGTTTTGTAAGCAAATCAAGAATACTGTCAATTCCCGCTTTCTGATTCTCATTGCTCACCGTTTATCTCCTCCACTCGATCAGTCTTCTTCTTAGCATAGATGAAGAGTGCAACGGTCAGAATTGCAAGGCTAATAGTACCCAATGTCAATCCATACCATTGAATCGAAAAGAGTGCAATCATTCTCACAAACGGTAAGACAATGGTGAAAACACCACAAATGACTGTTCCAACAATAGTCAATGTTAGGAGAAAGAAAGTATTCCTGTTCGGAGATCGGATAAAGAACCAGTTTCTCCCAAGGAACAATATCACAGAAAAACCAACTTTGAGTCTTCTGAGTATTCCAATCATTTTCACAATCGATATGATTGCTATTGGAAAACCGAGGAATAGAGGTAAGAACAGTATTGGAAGCATAAGATCGAGTGTCAGAGCATCATTGATTGCTATTACGCCGAAGCCCAACAAGGAAACCATGGATCCAAACATGAAACCCATCTGACTAGCAAAGAGTGTCAGTTCAGTTCTCGGACTCATTGACATAGCTGCGGAGAAGACACCAAATCGGTCAACTTTAGCCTCACCCTTTGATTCCCTAGCAACTTGATCAACAAGTATCAACGCACTCTTTCCAGTGTCTGTAATCCTATACTCGCCATTTGTTCGTTCTATTAATCCTGCCTCGCTGAGTTCTTTCAGATGATAGTTGAACCTACCACTCTCAAGGGATGGGTCGAGACCTAGCACTTGCATAATCTCTGTATAGGTTGCACTACCACTCTCAGAGATCTTCTTCATTATTGTTCTGCGTGTTGAACTGGACAAAGCCTTCAACACATTTTCATTATCGGGACTTATTTTCATCACCAAGAAATACTTAGATTTGTAGATTAATAACCGATTTTCACTAACTTTTTTGACAGGTCTTATATCAGTCTGTCTAATTTTCTAGTTATCAGTAACCAGCCTCATACTCGTTCTTCAGTTTTGCCAATCGCTTTTTACTCTAGTTTCAGGTGAACTGGGAAATAGACTATGTTTGGTAATGGGACCTCTCTCTAGCCGCTCACTGTTGTGCACTCTTTTATTTTGCATCTCTTAATTCTAGTAACATGTGTATCCATTATCAATCCATGAATATTCTTCTGACTCTTAATAATCCGGCATATGGTACTTGTTGTAAAGTAAACATTGCCCTACAATAATGATTTTATAAAATCAGGATAAATACTATGATTATGCGAAAGTCATCAATTACTGCATCCGAA
>PJET01000161.1 GCA_002825515.1 Candidatus Thorarchaeota archaeon MP11T_1
AAAGCACGCTTCTTGTTCTTTGTATAATTCTATCCTGCGTTCCTGTTTTTCTATTTGTCAATCATGCAAACAAAGTCATGAGCGATTCTGATAATCCAATCAGTATTGATTTCAAGGCTTTGGCTGAGGTATATGGCGAGCAAATTCCTGTTGTGGCACGTTTTGATCAAGGTATGACAAAAGCAATTTGTACCATGCTTTCATCTTTACAACTGGAATTCAGCCTTGGAAGTGCAAGCAAGAGCCACATCGGTCCCTTTTATTTGTTGAAGGGGGCCGCAGATGATTTACAAGCATTAGCCGATATGGGAATTGTTAGTGAAATAGCTCCGCAAACGTACGCACAGTTCCTAGAATCACCAAGAGATGTGTCAATACCAGAAATCAACGCTGATAATGTCTGGATGATGCTTGATGATTTCGGTAGAAATGTCACTGGTGAAGGTATTCTCATTGCTGATCTTGATTCTGGGATTGATTGGAAACATCCAGATCTCTGGTTTGCTGATGGGGGTCAATATTCATGGTTTGACTCTGGGTCAAATGGTCAGCTGGATAATGGCACAGATGGCATAGATATCAACCCTGATGGAATAATAATGGCTGATGAAGCTCTCTATTATCTTGACTTGGATAATAATGGAGTTTTCAATGTGCGAAGAGAATGGGTTTGGATGGACAATATATCCCAGAATGCTTTTCCTGACATAGGTGAACCTTTCTTTGTTGTGAATGACACATCCGGTGATGGGCTCCTTGATTTTGGCGAACCACTAATTATGTTGGGTACTCCTAAGACTAAATATATCTTTGAAAAAGATGGCAACCCCTCTCCAGGTATTCAGATGTGGGAGCGTGGTGTAAACCTTACATCGAGTACACACACCGATGATAGTCAATTTGGTGGTGGCCATGGGACTGCAGTTGCTGGAATACTTCTTGGAGGGCAGATTGGTTATCGTGACTATCTTGGAGTGGCACCTGATGCAGAGCTCATGATGATTCGAGTCATAGGGGATCAATTCACTTGGTTGTCAATTGAGGAAGGACTTGCTATTGCAAATAGCACTGGAGCTGATGTCATACTAACTGAAGTTGGATCGTGGACGTATCAATATCTCGATGGTAGCTCATTTGCTGAACAGATGATTGACCTATTGGTCGCAGCTGGAATTCCAGTGATTTCTCCAAGTGGAAACCTTGGAGGAAAGGACAAACATGCAATGATCAATACAGCCCCGGATGTTCCTCATCTGATCGATTTCTCAGTCCCCGTAGCGGATGGTCTGTTTGTTCCTGAAGACATTGCAGAGGTCTACATAACAGTCCTAACTGTTGATCCCACCGATTTCTTCACGAGTAATTTCAGTCTGTGGATCAATGGTACGACAATCTATCTTCATCCTGGTATCGGGGAAGGGATGTGGTTCAAAGAGAGTGGCATTATTTCTGGGATCAATATTGAATCATATACCTCAATCTCAGCAAGAGGAACCAAAATGCTTGCAGTGTGGATGTATGGGTCCCTTCCAACAACGCCACCAGTACCATACTATCGACTCAATATCTCAACGCCTGATTCCGCGATAGTCCATGCATACATCTCAGATGACCAAAGTGGGTGGTCTGGCGGATGTGTATGGATAAGTGATATTGTTGATAGTCATCATATCACATGGCCATCTACCGCAGACAGGACTATCAGTGTTGCAAGCTATAGAACACGAAATCTAGTCGGGGGAGGGACCATTGGTGACCGAGCAGACTTCTCATCACGCGGTCCAAGGATTGATGGCATCAATAAACAGAACGTTGCAGCACCTGGTGGGTATGATATTATATCTGATTATGCAAATGGCTCCGCATGGGATTCTTGGTACAATGGTTTTGGAGCTCTACCTTTTCAAAATCAATTTGGAAGTTATCGGCTATTTAGCGGAACGAGTGCATCCGGGCCTCATGTGGCAGGAGCAGTTGCACTATTACTCCAAAACAACTCTACGATGGGAGATCAAATGCAAGTAATAATCGAATCAACAGCTAAAAGCGACGGATTTACTGGAATTGTACCTAATGCTGATTGGGGTGGTGGAAAGCTCGATGTGGAAGCCGCCCTACTATCATTAATGCCTGGTCCTGATGTTGATGGACCTAGCATTGGGAGCCATGAGCGTACTCCATTTACACCAAACTCTACTGAGTCTGTCTTGCTGAATGTCAGTGTGACTGATATATCTGGAGTTGATACAGTAATTCTGTCGTACTATAATGGCAGTGCTTGGTACAATGTAACAATGACGTTAACCGGTTTGTATTATGTTGCTACAATTCCTGCACATCCAAATGGAACCTCAATTAACTATCGATTCTATGCTAATGATACAGTTGATAACTGGTCGGTATCTTCAATATTTGGTTACACCGTTACCGATCCTCCCCCCTCTACAACAACCACAGGACCAACAACAACAACAACAACACCGACTACGACAACTGGTGGTCCAACTACATCATCTCCGCCTCCGGAAGAGCCTGATTATCTTCGTTTGGCTTTGATTCTAAGTGCAATTCTTGCTCTGATAATCCTGGCTGTAATTTGTAGTAGAAGGAAATCAAAATGACAAAAATGAGCAAAAGGATTGAAATTCAACCGTTTTTAAAGTCAGATGCACCCTAAGCAGGTCTTATATGAGCTTAGTATATTGCGAAACCGACGACAAATTGGATGAAAGGAATCGACCATGAAGCAACTTGGGGAATTCACACTCGACTTGGGGCATAAGAAACGAATGCCTGTAGAAGTTCTAGTCGATAATGAAAACACACTCATTTTGATTGATTGTAATTGTTGTGAAGAATTCCTGTCAAGAAGACTTCCTGGGGGTGTTCTAATTCCCATCGCCACTGCATTGAAGACCTTTTTTGAGAGTCATGGAATGAGGAATATTGACGTTAACGTAAATGGTCTCTTAATGCGTCGAACCTACAAAGGCGTAATGAATGAAGCCGATTTACCTGAAATGACAAAGGAACTTGAAAACGCTGTCAGCAAATTCACTAAGAAACGAAAGAAGAGATAGAATGGAGAGAGCGTGTACTCTCTCCAGATTGGTTCTATTGATTTTCAGCTTGAAATTCTTTGAGATACTCAGCTAGTTTATTGACACCTTCAAGAGGCATTGCATTGTAGATTGAAGCTCGCATTCCTCCAACAGAACGATGACCTTTTAGACCAATTAAGCCTCGTGCAGTCCCGCCCTTCACACATTTATCCTCTAGCTCAGGTGAGGACATGGTGAAGGTGACATTCATGAGAGATCTGGAATCTTCTCTTGCATGACCCCTATAGAAACCATCTGAAGAATCAATCACATCATAGAGAATTTTAGCTTTCTGTACATTTCTCCTCTCTATTTCCTTAACTCCTCCAATTTCCTTCAAGTAATCCAAAGCAAGTTTGCAAATATAGATTGGAAAAACTGGGGGTGTATTGTATAGCGAATCATTATCTGCATGAGTCTTCCATTTTTGCATCGTGGGGGCTCGCTCTGGAACTCTGTCAAGAAGATCTTCTCTAACAATTACTAAAGTAACTCCAGCAGGTCCAAGATTCTTCTGAGCTCCAGCATAGATTACACCATATTCTTTGACATTGATCGGTTTATCCATAATACTTGATGACATATCGCTAACAAGGGCTACATCTTTCGGTACTTTTGGCATATATCCCCATTCTGTTCCGTATAGTGTATTATTGCTTGTAATATGGGCGAAAGCGATGTCTTCACTAAACTCCACATTCTCGGGAATATAAGAGAAATTTTCCTCTTCTGATGAAGCTATTATTTTAACCTCTCCAAAATGATTAGCTTCTTTGATTGCCTTGGTCGACCAGCCACCCGTATTGACATATTCCATGGCTTTACCTTGCAGCTGCAAATTCAAGGGCACCATAAAGAACTGAGTTGATGCCCCACCACTCAACCAGAGAACTTTGTATTCCTGTGGAACTCCCATTAATTCTCTCACGAGATCTGTTGCGTCAGTCATTACTTTCTCCCATTCTTTTGACCTATGGGAGATTTCTATGACAGACATGCCAGTTCCTGCAAAATCCAAGAAATCTTCCCTAGCCCTCTCAAGGACTGGTAATGGAAGAGTTGCAGGTCCCGCATAGAAGTTAAACACTCTCTTTGTCATTCTGTTCACCTACTCCAGTTTGTTTATCGTGAATCCAGTCCAGACCTTGGGCTGGAAGAACGTACTTTTCTGAGGCATACATTCGAAATTATTCGAAACCGCCTCGACTTCTTTAACTCGTGTCGGATTCATAAAGAAAACGGCTTGACCATTTTCTCGAACCGTTTTGATTGATTCCTCCACAGCATCACCTATCCCTTTGATGTATATCACATAACCTCCACCTTTCATTGTGCCTTGCTTTAGCTTTTCTTTATCAATTCCAAGCATTTTGTCAAGAATAAGTGCGTGAAGTATAGCAACATCAAGGCCTCGAAGTTCCATAGATTGGTGTGGCAAGAGCTGGTCCATTATTGATAGATCGTTTAATGTCAGAGCATAGAAGTTACCATCATTCATAAAGAAACCAAAGGAATGTTTGCCTTCTTGGAACTTTTTGTTCATTACTTCAAACATAACATCTGATTCTTTGAATGACTCAACATCAAAATATCCGCTGATGTCTTTAAGAAGTCTATCGGCTGAAAAACCATCTAGGTTCTGCACAAGTCTATGAGTTGGTAAAACAACAAGCCCGGGATTTGAGATGTTGACAAATGTAAGCATTCGAAATCTTGCTGATTCCAATTCTGGATGCTCTTTAGAAAGAGCAAGAGCTGTTTTGTATCTATGATGGCCATCTGCAATAATGATGTATTTGTCCTCCATTAGCCTAATGATTTTATCCACCTCTTCATCATTGTCAATTCTCCACAGTCTATGACGAATTCCATCTTCATCCAATACATCACCAACAGGCTTACCCTCCATATGCTTCTCAAGAATTGCATCAACCTCTCGTTCCGCGTCTGGGTAGATTACAAAGATTTGCCCAAAATTAGCCATGCAACTCCTACACAAGTTTAGTCTATCTTCAATATCCTTAGGAAGGGTTTCTTCATGCTGAAGAACGCCTGAGAATTTCCCTCCACTTGGTGCACTTGTAGCAAATTCCTCCAATTCGATCAAGCCGATGAAGCCAAATCGAAATAGTTTCCTACCTTCGATTTCAAAGTCTTGACCATAAACATAGAATGATTCCTTTTCATCACGAATGAGGATGCCATCATCAATCCATTTATTGAAGTTGTCTCTAGCCCTCGTATACTGGTTTGATGCAGGTGTGTCATTCTCTTGAGCTTTGTTCTTTATTATCCACGCCATATTATATTCAGAAAGTGATTGAAATTTATCAATCATGTCACCTTTGATAATATCATATGGAGGAGTCACTAATCTGGACAGATCACCAGCTTTGGTTTCATTGTATCTGAAAGCTTTGAATGGTTTTACACGTACCATTGTCAAATTCTCCAATTCAAACCAATTGATTGTGGAGCCCGGCTCTATGACTCTTTGTCATAAGTCTTTCTTTCTGAATATTCCATATTTGGAGTCTTTCTACTCAAGAAAACTCCCAAACGTCAAACTTAAATGAATTTTAGCTACGAAAACGCGAACCTATCAACCCAATGGGGAGATAACAAATGGAATTCTGTGAGAAATGTGGCGCCCTTATGCTTCCCAAAAAAGAAGAAGGAAAGAAGACTGTCACTCTTAAATGTCGAGAATGTGGGAATGAGAAGTCAGTTCGTTCCCCACCTGAATACAAAGTGGAGCACAGAATAAAGCACACTCCACGTGAAAAGATAATCGTCGTGGAGGAAGAGTCACGACGATCTGACGAGATGACGGAAGATGAGCGTCGCGAAAGGCGCAAGGAAATCTTGGAGTATTATGAATCTGAAGATGAATAGGTATCTTCGGGGTAACCTTAATATCCATTCAAACGATAAGTATGCATACCTATCATTATTGGTTGATTGAACACTGACTAATTTTACAATCCCACATCCTGAGAGATTGTATATTCGAAAAATGGAGAACCTGAACAAGATGGGAACTAAGCTTCATTATGATCATCGTAACTTTCTACTGAAAAACGGAAATATTGCTGATAAGCTACGCCTTGCTTCAGCAGACCATGACATTTCTGAAACACAATTGGCTGAGTTAATGGATGAAGTAAAACGCATACAAAACCAAGATGGTGGGATACCTTTTAGTGTCCTACCTGGAAATCCTAGTTCTGTAAAAGAAACCGCGGAAATATTGGCTCTGATCGCCAAATTCAAGGCGAAGTGGCCAGAGATCATAGATGGAATGGTCAAATTTCTTGTTTCACGACAAAAGAATGATGGTGGATTTAGTGAAACCCTGAAACTTGATCCCTATATTGATGACAAATGGGGCGATATAGGTAGGAATTGGTACCCAGTTGGGATAAGCGTTACTTGGCTTACAGGAAAAGCACTCGAAGCTTTATGCCTTGTTGATTATCACGATGAAGAACGTCTGATGAGAGCTAGGGACTTCCTGCTGTATAATCAGAATGAGGATGGTCATTGGCCAGACTATATCGGTCACAAAGAATCAGACCCAATTGCCACAGGTAATATTCTGCTTGGACTAGAAGCTGTGGGAATCAAGCCCGATAATAAAGTGTATCAGGATGGTCGAGCAGCACTTCTACAGCATTTGAAAGACTCGGTAAAGAATGGTTCAACTTTTGATATGGCAGATTTAACAGCTGTAGGTAGTCCCAAATCTGATCTTGAAAAAGAAGTAATCAGTAGTGGTGTTGAGTTAATAGTTCAAAGTCAAAATGAGGATGGTGGTTGGGCGCCAATTGGCTCGAAGAAAAGTGACCCCGAATTGAGTTCTATCCTAGCTTTTGTAGCAAATAAGCTACATAAATATGCGTAACTTACAAGCTTGCAACATGCCTGAAGGAGTCATTGCTCTTCTTGAGAAAGATGGCAGGTATATTGCTGGAGTATTTACTCCCAGAGGGTTGTATACTAGTTCTCTTCCATCTGATACTAAGTCTGATGCAATCAAGAGTGTCAATGGGGAATTCATGCCTATAGAGAATAACACTGATCGGATAGCTGCTCTTGAAGCTGTATATGCAGTGCATGAAGGTGTCAAAAATACAGCTGTAGGTGACATCAAATTGGACCTATCTGGTTTTACACCAAAACAAGTATCAGTTCTCAAGGTAGTGATGAAGATTCCTTTTGGTTCAACAGAAACATACGGTGAAGTTGCCAAAAAAGCAGGGTTGTCTGGTGCTGCAAGATTTGTGGGAAATGTAATGCGGATAAATCGGCTTGGACCTGTAATTCCTTGCCACCGTGTTGTATCATCAACTGGCTTGGGTGGTTATACCGGGGGTATAGACAAGAAAATTGATTTATTAGCACGAGAAGGGGTGATTCGCGGAGATTTTTCGCAGAAGGCTTTACAAAGGAATCTATGAATTCAGAATTGGGACCTTACCGTTTGGATGCGTGAATCCTATGAACTTGAAAGTAAGAAGAAATGGCGACATTGTGGAGTTACGTAAAGTGGAGCTTGAAACTTTAAGTCCTCCATTATTTAGAACTTTAATCGGTTACAACTCTTTGAAGCGTCTTGGTTACTCAATTTCATTCATTCGTCCAAAGAAGAGCTCAAGTGGCGACTTTGAAAGAATTCGATACAACTTCATTGAGCGCGGAATTATGACCCGCCAACTTGAGGGTGAACTTGAGCCTGATATGAAACGCGGTATTCTCAATCAACTTCCACGTGGCAATTTCTCCATAATTCTTCTTTTAACCCAAGTTCCTAGAAGGGGTGTAAATATAAGACTCGACAAATTTGAGTATGAATTTCTTGGCTGTATTCTTATGCGGAATGATGAAACACTTGATGTGGTTATGAATACCACTCCCACAAGAGATATTCTTATGCCGATGTATGAAAGTGATGAAGTTGCAGCTTAGAGCATTTCTTCCTAGAATTTGCTAGTGAATGGAGTTGACCTCTCTTCTAATCTTTTCAGCTCATCACGTTTCTTTTTAGCTCGATATCCTGCAAATGCTGCTCTTCCTACAAGAATTATTAATGGTACAATCCACCATATGATTATCAAAGACATATCAAATTGCATTCTATTTCAAAAAATCCACATATTGAATGAAATTAAGGCTGCCGTAAGGAGCATTATTTACTTATCTTTATCAGGAAGACCTTTTCTTCTAGCAATAGAGAGGAGATCCTGCTTTGTCAAGGAGTGCACGAGAAGTTCCAAAAGAAATTGCTGCTTTTGGAGAGCGACAGTTCAGAGAAACCGGTGCATTAGCTGTTGAAGTCCTCCGAGTAAAAGCATCGGTGATGAGAAAGCATTTCAAACAGTTGAAGAGTATTACTTTTCTTGTTTCTGTTATAGCCCGTGATAGAGTTCGTATCTATTTCTTCAATTCTGCTGGAATAATGCTTGTAGGTGAAAATGTTGAACTTCCCAAGTATCAAAAAATACGCACGAGTTCCAAACTCATAGCAAAGTATGAGAAGCCAAGAGAACTCACACCAGAGGAGCTACGCATAGAAGCAACTCAGGACTTCAGAGATTCATTAGCTAAAGCAATCCGAAGAGTTGCCCGTTTCCTCAAGGTCGCTGCTCCCACTTTTCCTAATATCTTTGTTACACGTAGACGTTTGGATGAGTCTACACAAAACTTCGGTCTACAAATAACTGATGATGGAGAGTATCTCTTTGAAGAGTCAGCACTAAAGACCGGATGGATTGATGGTTTGATTATTCGGACTGCTTTTCTAACGCATCTCGGGCCAGAACGCTCCAAATCCCAAATAGCTGCTCTTGTGGGAAATGGCGTTGCAATAGCCCTTCTGAAAAATCCAGAGAGAAATGCCTTTCGAGAGACCTGGTTGAAGCTAAGTATTGACACCGGTTGGTTTTCTCTCGCCAATCATTTGATTAAACATGCTGATACTTTTGCAGATTATGGATTTCTAAGGTTGCTTATGCTTCTGCAACAGATCCCTTCTTCCATGCCAGAGTCATATGATTGGAAATCTGCATTCAGAGTTATCCATGACAGCATAACAGTACCAATTGGTACTGAGGAGTACCATCTAATTCAACGATTCTGTCTGCACCTCACAAAACCTAGAAAACTAGAATCACAGAAGGATGTACTTCAATCGATTCACCTTGCACCGCGAGTTGTTTGCGATCCAACACCGTTAGATATAGAAATCTCGATTTCATACGGAAAACCATCCAATAATGATTGGGCAAGTATATGCTATCTTGATGGTTCTGAAGAGAAGACAATAAAGGTAGGACTTGGAGAAGGACTACGAATTAGTGGAATTGAATATTGGTTAAATCTTGAGGATATATACCCGACTTCTGGAGGGTTGGTTTCCCATGGAAAGAGCATCCTGCAGAGAGCCCTATCTAGTCTAGGTATAACCAGCAAGTTAGCAGGTACTTTTGAAGCACACATAGAATTCTCTGATTCTCTTCTAACGCCAAATGAAAAAGCAGTTCTAGAGCGTTTGATTCTCGGACAATTTGAAGTTCTTGCTAATACATTAATTGGTTCTCCACAAATTGTGGACAATCTTCATTCTAAGGGGAAGATTGTATTTTTACCATCATTCAATCATCTTGGACTGGATATTGAATATCTCTTGAAGGGGGCGTCTGAAGTAGTGCAGCCTCTTGTTAAGCAAAATACTATTGAATCTACAACATTTCTGACTGGCACAGATACAATAGCTATTGTTTCTGCACCTTCAACTTGGAGAAAATCACTTCTCGACTCTGCAATTCGTGAAGGTGTTTCCGTCTGGCCTGTAATATCTGCAAGTTCGAAAAGAAATATCATACGAAGTGAAAATCTGTTTCCTGCTGAGAAGCTGTTGAATTAGTCACCCATTGCTAGCTGACTTTCTTTATTACAGTTCCAATGGCTCGAGTATTAGCTTCTCTAAGCACAATTTTGTCTCCCACGTTCAGTGCCTCAGGAGTTGTCATGAATTGCAGTCTGACATGAGCAAAATCGCCCACACTTAGATAATCTGCATCATAGACTTTCTTCAGAATAACAGTTTGTTGTATTGT
>PJET01000065.1 GCA_002825515.1 Candidatus Thorarchaeota archaeon MP11T_1
GGTCGACAAGATTGGATTCGTTTGCGTCCTCACTCAGTTTCGAGAGAGGACGACTCACCTGAACATAGTCCATAATATCAATATTAGCCAAAATTGCACTACGGGCAGTTTTTGACAGCCTGTACCCTTTCTCCACCTTCTCGAAAATTCCTTGTTTCTCCAACCAATTAAAGAGAGAATTGAAGAAACTCTTCATTTCAGCAGAGTATTCCATGTCAACAGTTCCTTTGAAAGTACCCTTAACAAAATCCATGAAACTATCAGCTAGGTCTTTCCGGACAAATGTCCTTACGTTAACGGTATCTCGAATCAAGATACTTATTGCCAAACTTGGATACAACACACCAGGATTCAGAGGTTCGATTGGACGATGTAGGAGTTTCTCCACTATATCCCTAACAATTGGCCCATCTCCGGCTGGATCTTCAAATGCTAGATATACTCTTCCTCCACGTTGTGCAAGATCGTATTCACCAATTCGACCTGCAACCTGCAGATATCTTGAGCGTGTTTCGAGGAAGTACATGCTCCGATCGAATAGAATAAGGACGCAGTCGAATGGGAAGCTAATCCCCGAAGTTATTCCTGTTGTTGAAACAACAGTCTTGATTCCTTTTTTCCGGATTTCACGTTCCAATCTCTCGCGAACACCAGCATCCAAACCCGAATGATGAAACGCGATACCATACTTCAAGGTATCTGCTAGTCTATTGCTCAATGGAAGGTCTTCGCCAGATCCGACTATTCGATTCACAAGATCCTTGTCTATTTCCCTTGGATGCGTTCTAGCAAGTCTCCGTGCAACACCTTGAGCCCGAAATCTCGAACTTACCACGATTAAAATTGACTTGTTCTTGTAGTCTATGAAGTGATTCATCACAGCATCCAGAATATCATCTTGAGCTGAACTGGTCCTTTGTGTACCATCACTACTGACTATCTCGAATTGATCTCCAACTTGACTCACAATGAATTCATCTGGAACTAGTCTAACATTTGGTCTGAAGACTTTGGCGTTGAGCCAACTGGTGACTTCTTCGGTTTCACCAAAACGGGAAGATAGTGTAACAATCTGGGAAACACCTTTCAACAGAGTGATAATTGTGTCCAATTTTGTACTTCTATCTGCTCCTAGGCTTTGTGGTGTGACAGCCATGACTGAATCTAGTTCAGTAAGTTCATCGACCACAGTGAGTCTTAAATCATCAGTCCAATTCTTCTTTTGCAGCAATGCAGATGCAAAGGACTCATACATTGCAATGATTAAATCTCCACCCTCAAGCTCTTTGTCTGTTGCTCTGCTTAGTCCATCATGACGGACAACAGAGTATCCCAGTTCTTTGAACAGGTTTCCATATTCCTCGACAATCTGTCTACTCAAAGATGTGTAGGGACTCAGATATAGACATCTGATTCCCTTCTGTAGTCGCAACAGGACAATTATCATTGCGAGAAAGGTCTTTCCAGAACCAGGAGGCATCTGAATCACTAGATTTCCATCAATATCCCCAACTTCACTGATGAATTTCTCTTGAGCCGGAAGTAAGCTCACGAAGTTCTTGTGTTTGAGTAGTATCTTTGCCGCTTGCTGGACATCAGTACCTGTACCAACTGGTCCTCCCAGTCGTCCAATAGCAGCAAGAGCAAGTCGTCCCTCATGAGTGATCATGAACCCACGTTGTTTTCTCCCCTTGTCTCCTGTTGAGATAACGAACCCCGAGCGAATCAGTTTATTCATTGTTTCATAGATTGTACCTCCAGACATTAAGGTCTGACGTAAATTTTCATATTCAGCCTGTTGTTGTGATTTCTCGTTACGCGATGCCACCACAGGCTTTCTCACTCCCTCTAGAGAGATCATACCCTCTACAATCCCATCCCAACCAAGAGTGGGAACAATCTCTCCGGTCTGAGGACTCAATACCTGAAGAATCTCCATCGCATGGCGGTTACTAAGGGCTTTCAACTGCTCTCTTAATTTTGAGAGATCTTCGTCCTCCTTCCTCTTAGACATCGCAATCACCGAGCCCTTGGATTGAGTTTGTGATAAAGGTTGGCTCCGAGTTATAATACTCGGTCTTTTCTTCGTACATCGACTTTATTCAACTGAACTGAGGTGTTAAGTGTGAGGTTCCTATTTAGAAGAAATCAAAGTTCTGACTCTCCTGAAGAAAAAACGGTACAAAGAAAATTTCCAAGTCTTGGTGTCTTCTCCCCTGCTAAGGATAACAAGCCAGAACGACTCCTCAGTCATGATATCAAAAGGCTTGATGAACTGGAGAAAATTCTCATCAGGTCAAAAAAACTTGAATCACTTGCCGATGTGCCATTCGTTGTGAATGAGATTCGTGAGGGCAACATAGTCTTGTTAGATATCTCACGACTCAATGATGGAAATGATCAAACTCATCTCGAGCTACGACGAATAATTGAACGAATCCGTGGAGAAACACGTGGTTACATGGCTGAAATTGCTCTCGTCAATGATGGTTGTATGATTGTGACCCCTTCATTCGTTAGTTTCTAGAGAGTCATCGAAGTTTCACAGTTTCTGTGACCATTGGCGCTTTTGTTTCCACATTTAGTGCCTTGTGGATAGTAGATGCTAGACCAATTGTTTTGCTTACTTCTCCATGTGCAACTAGAATTCTCTCAGGAACCGGGTTCACTCTCTTGACAAAGTTCAATATTTGTTTTCTATCCGAATGCCCAGAGAAGCCCTCAACTGTCGTGACCTCCATATTCACTGGAACGACTGTTGTCTGTCCTTCACGATTCCTCATATTGACCTCTTTCCAACCTTTCTGAATACGCCTACCTAGTGTACCTTCTCCCTGATAGCTCACGAAGCATAGCAGATTTTTCTCATCTGGGGCTAAGAGTCTGAAGTAGTCCACACTTGGTCCGCCGGCAAGCATACCTGATGTCGCCATGATAATACAGGGCTCAGCTTCGGTAATCTCTTCTCTCTGGTCCGGATTATCAACCTGAACAAAGATTTCGGATAGGAATGGATTCACTCCTTGATGGAAAATCATCTCTCGTATCTTCTTACTCAGTGCTTCTGGATGGGTGGTGTGAATTGCAGTAGCCTGTGCAATCATTCCTTCAATAAACACTGGAACCTTTGGTATCCGTTCTTTGGTTACGAGGTCTTCAATAACTAGCATAATCTCTTGAGCACGTCCGACCGCAAGAACCGGAATCAAGACCTTTCCCCCTCGATCTAGTGCTCTTTTCAGAATCTGTGCGAACTTACGTTCTACATCTTGCCTTGGTGGCATCTTATCAGTAGGATGGCCATAAGTACTTTCAATTATGAGCGTTTCCAACCGTGGAAAAGTGAACGTTGCAGGCTCAAGCAATCTGGTCCTACCAAACTTGAAATCGCCAGTGTAGGCCATGTTATACTGTCCATCTCCAATATGAAAGTGAACTATGGATGATCCGAGAATATGACCCGCGTTGTGAAGCGTGAGTCTAACATCAGGCGCGATATCAGTGACTTCTCCATAATTGAGAGGTATTGTATGTAGTATTGATTCCTTGACGTCTCTATCACGATAAGGTCTAAGCTTTCCCTCTCTCTCAGCTACTTCAAGATAGTCTAGCTGTAGAAGTGTAGCTAGGTTGAGAGTTGGATGAGTCATATAGACAGGACCACGATAACCATACTTGAAGAGGAATGGAACCATTCCACAATGGTCAAGATGAGCGTGCGTGATTACTACTGCGTCTAAGTCATCGACACTAAACTCTGGCATATCTAACCGTGGAAATGCCTTACTGGGTGCACCAACGTTTACACCACACTCAATCAGTACATTGCTCTCTGATGTTTGTAAGAACATGCACTGTCTTCCGACTTCTCTGAACCCTCCCATAGCTGTTAACCTGATCCAACCATTGTCCACAAGTTGGGGTCTGTGAATTCTCCTTCCAATCTCTCGGAATGATTTGTTACGAGTGGCTGCCTCAGACTGGATGATATATCGAATTTGTTTGATTAGTTTACTCTCAATTGGAGGAGTCCGCATAACATTGGGTCGCCAGAATGTCTGTCTTGTAATTTCTCTAAGCGTTGTACCGCTACGACCTATAACAAGTCCGGGCTTTTGTGCTTCAATTATCACCTCGCCCCTTGATATATCAAAATCAATTGAAGTGATTTCCGCCTCACTAGGAACAAGCTCACGAACGGCTTTTTCGGTTTCCTCATGAGTCAACCTGACTTCGGGAGAAGATCTGACAACTATCCGTTTTCTCATTTTCCGAGCCAAGGCTTTGATTTTATCGCCGTCATCAATGAGTATCTTTGGAGCTTTTGAGTAGATTGCTATCTCTGGACCTTCATACTCGACTGTGCTAATAGCAGCTGATCTGGGTAGTGCTTTCTTTATTACCTCTCTGATGTCAACGTATTCTTCTTGTTCATTATTGGGCTGCATAGATAATCACATCATAATCCTTGGCTACCATTGCCCTATGTTGTCTAATGCTCTATCCAGACACTCCTTATGCTAGACGAGCCTTGAGCGAGATTTTCCCGCTAGATGTTCAACAAATTCAGTCACTACTGGCCTTTCCAGATCTTCATGATAGTTTCTTTGTCGACTTCTTGATATCCGTCTTTGTCAATCACACTACACAAGATTGAATTACCAGTTGCAGCATCTCTCTCGATTGCAGCGGCTATCGCACTTACAGCTAATTCAATTGCTTTCTTTTTCGGTAGGTCGTCTTTGTAACCGTTTTCCAAAACACCCAATGCTACTGGAGAACCAGACCCATTGGATGTGAATTTATCTGGAATAACAGAACCTACGAAATCTGTGTAAAAGACCTGTGGACCTTCGTCGTCAAAGCCTCCGACAAGAGATCCCAGCATGTAGAGTCCTCGTCCCTGAAACATAATATTACTTAGAAGTCGTGTTAGAGCCTTAACACGCATTGGTCTGCCTCTCTGAATCTCGAATAGCTTGGCTTCAGCTCTCAAAAGATCCATGATTGCCTGAGCATCAGCTACAGATCCTGCAATTGTTGCACCAATCCGGTCCGTAATCTTGTAGATTTTCTTTGCAGTTTTATTAGCTATCAGATATCCCATTGTAGCTCTCTGGTCGCTAGCTAAAACAACGCAGTCTTTAGCAATAAGACCAACTGTAGTTGTTCCCGTCTTTAATTCATCCGGGGGTTGCATATTATGTTCCATATCAATAAACTCCATGTAGGAGATGAATTCTAGAGAACTAGTAACAGCTTCTGTCTATTTTATGATTTTTTAAGGTTTTCTCAGTGACCATAAGACTCCTGAGGGATTTTATGTCACGTTCTCTTTTGGACGGTCAAACGATACTACGAGCTTGACTTCCTCTGCATCGGGAAATACCTTCAAAGCATCAGCTGCAATACCAATTTCCGCGTATGCAACATCCTGAATGTATCTAGTTTCTTTGGGCAATTCTATTGTTATGATTTTACGTGCTATTGAGAAATTAAAATCATCATCAGGAATACCTGGCATTCTCCTCTTTACAACTGCTTTGATTTTATCCATTGGATCTGTTATTATCTCTCTTACAGTAACATCGAACTCAAGATTTCGACCAGCCAGTGGACTGTTGAAGTCAACTCTGACTGACCTACCTAAAACAGCAGTAATGACACCACGTTCTTTCCCAAAAGTGATTGATTCTCCCTTTACAGGTTTTGACCCATGTTTTGCAAGCTTTGTCTTGGCAATCATCTTGACTTTTGCTGGGTCTCTTACACCAGCACCTCTTTCTGGTGGGACCACAACAGTCTTGGACTCCCCAATCTTCATACCTACAAGTTTCTCTTCTAGTGCTGCAAGTAACCAGTTCCAACCAATAGCGACAAGCATTGGTTCATATCGGTCATTCTCTCTGAAAATCATTGAATCCTTTGCAACGGCTTCCATAGTTGTATCAAATACAACTCCATCATCTTGTGTCGAAGCGCTATAATCGACGTAAATCAGACTATCCTTGCTCACCACACCCTCTACCTTCTTGGTAGTTTTCTTCGTGGTCTTCTTCGCTGGTTCCTTCTTGGCAGCTGATTTCTTCTTTGGCTTGGTAGCTTTCTTTTCAGACATATCTGGTTCCCTCTGAGAGACTCCAAGAACGCATCTAGGCCCTGAGTGGCTTCATAAAATCGTTTCCCTAGGGTCTATCTTTGAGCGTTCCCTTCAAAACTTGTATCTTTTCAAAGAATAGAGATTCTTCTGATACTCTTTCAACCCCAAGGCCGCACTCACTCATAGTCTTCCATATGGCTTCACTATCAGCTAAGGTAGATACAACGACAAACACTTGTCCCCCCTCAACCAAATGATCCACTGCTTGAGGAATGAATCTCTGAGTCACCTCAGCACCTGTGAGTCCTCCAATAAGTGCATGATCCAGATTGGTAGACATATCATCATTTGGGAGGTATGGAGGATTGAAAACGATTAGAGAGAACTTCACCAATGGGTCAAATGACGTGAGTAGGTCTGACTGGAAAACAGCACACTTATGATTAAGCGTGTGTCGTTTAAGGTTCTCATTGGTATTGCGGACTGCATCAAGTGAAACATCAATACTAACTGCACTCTTGGCTATCTCAGCTCCTTTGAGTGTAATAAGACCTGCCCCACATCCGACTTCAAGAAAATCGTCATTTGGGGTGATATGTAATGAATCTAGAAGGAGATAGGTATCTCCAGACGGAGGATATACATCAGGAAACACAATGAAGTTCCGAAAGTCAACCACCTTTCTCACACTCATGGGCCAACAATGAAGCCTTCTGATATCATCTCTAGGAGAACATCTGAAAGAGAGATTAGTTTCTCAAGATCTATAGTGCGAAGCTTCTCTGATCCATCTAGATAGTTTTCTGTCCTTTTCAAAACTTCCTGAATCAGTTCTGAGTCAAAACCGAGGTTACGGAACCAGATTCGCAAAGCCCTCCGGACGTTCTTGTTGGGATATGGATAGATGCCTCCAATCATCCAATTGAATATCGACTCGTCTTTCGCGAATAATCCCTCTTTCCGTGGAATGATTTTGACAACTATTGAGTCAACAGCAGGTACAGGATAGAACATGTCTGCTGACACATCCATCAACAACTCTACTTGAGCTTGATATCTCACATTTATAGTCAAACGCGAGTACTCTGAGGTACCCGGTTCTGCAACCAATCGTGTTGCGAACTCTTTTTGATACATCAATACAGCACTCTCGAACTCAAGTTCTTTCAAGAGGCGAAATGTAACCTCTGATGAGATGCTATAAGGAAGGTTCGCAATCACTTTGTTAACATCAGGAAAATCAACTTTCAGTGCATCCCCCTCTATGATATGGACATTGTCTAATCCTTCTGTTACGTCGCGTAGTGCTCTAACAAGCCTAGGATCCACTTCAACAACATAAATAGCTCCTGCCTCAGCAGCAATCCAACGTGTCAGCATGCCTAGACCCCCACCAATCTCAAGAACACTGTCTCGAGATGAAACTTCAGCTAACCTGACAATCTCTCTTGCAATACTGTGACTATTGAGAAAACTCTGCCCAAGTTTCTTCCTTGGTTGCACCTTGTACTTGTTTAGAAGGACACGAATCTCGTCTGACAGATACCTCACCTGGGTCGTCTTTTATCGCCTTGGAGGACGGTCACGATGATCGCGTTCATTTTCATCACGTTTTGGGGGTCGTACAAACAGCCAGCGTTTGACATCCTCTTTCAGCTCATCAATTATTCGGGCTGTGATGACCTTCTTAGGATTCTGTAGTTTTGTTCGAGATGCTATATCATCAAAGCTCTTGAACGGTTCTCGTTTCCGTTCCTCAAGAATAGCCCACATGAGTGTCTGTCCAATTCCAGGAAGAAGTTGCAGAGAATGCATCCTTGTGGTTATTGGACTGGCTTCATTGAAGAATTGGACATACTTGTGCTCATGTTTTGTCACGATAATTTCAACTACAAGAGATAGTTCTGCAACACTCTCTGGAACAAGGTCCTCGTAGAATATTCTTCTCTTAACATGGTCTATCTTGCTCTGAGAATTTCGAGTAATTGACACTCGCTCTTGAGGATGCGGTTTGACTCCTTTTTGAGGAATCATTTCAAGTAACGTGAAATAGGCCTCTCCAATGCCCTGGACTATAGTTTCTCCTCGAGGCCGAGAGTCGCGGAGAAATTCCTTTGGAGGGACGACTGACAGGATATACGCATGCGTCTCAAACATCCTGTTCTGAGGTCCTTCCATTTGTTAACACTCCTGTCTCTACTAGGGCACATTGTGAAACTGTTGGACCCGATTGGATAAAAACTAATCGGACTAAGAAACCCTCTGCGCCAATTAGAACTAGAGAAAACTATGACCTGTTCTTAATAATGAGGTCTACAATCTCAATCATTTGATCCTCTGTGAGGCTAGTTGTACGAGAAGAGAGAATTGACTTGAGTTCTTCAATAGTAATTGGAGATATATTCACTATCTGGACCGCCTGTGATCTGGTCAAATCATAACTCTTGATTAACTTATCAACAACCTTGATTGATATAGCTGGTGCCATCCTTGAAAATGAGCTAGCATGCTCGAGAGTAATTGATTGCTGGAAAGAAAGTTCTCCCTCTTTTCCTCTTTGGGTTAGTAGCTTCTTGACCTGGGGAAGGGTTACTTCCTCCTCACTAATAATCTCCTTTGGCATTTCTGACCACTCAACCTCTACTGGGTCGGAGATGCTCGCGTCTGATAATAAGTGTCTTTGTAGCCTTACCAAGTCCTACATCAACTTCCACCGCTCGCCCTCTCAAGCCTGTAACGACTCCAGTTTTACCATGATATCTGCGATGTGGCATACCTTTGTGAAAGCCAGGATCAATGACAATATCAACATTCTGGCCTTCCTCATAATCAATCACCACTCTACTAGGTGAGTTGAGTCCACGCTGTCGTACTCTCTTGCTCATCAAACTGCGTGTTCGGGCTCTGTAGCCATGACTCTTTTTGACCATTGATATCACTCGCAATAGTTCAATACTCGAAATGTGTGAAGATAGCAAAACTCACACCCGAGTTCCAGCAAGACCTCTTGGGTCAACACTTAAGGATTTCGCAACAGCTACTGGAAAATTCACAGCTAAGAAGTGTTTCCATAGATTGCTATTACATCCAATTTCTTACAAACACAGTCAATACCTAGCACACTTGCGATCGAGGGATTAGTTCTACCATCATCTCCAGAAATCAATTCTTTCACGTAAGTTCCACCCTGCACTTTGAAGAATGCCTCTAGCGTCTTACCTGAATGTTTCTTGAATTGAATTTCATGAATCCTTTTTTTACGAACTAGATCGCTCCTACGATGTGAAACACGAACAGGTGTTCTCTGTTCAATTTCAACACCTGAGAATACGTTTTCCACTCTTTGTATATCCGACTTGTTTACAACCTTTTCAGTTTCGATTATTGCTGTGTACTCTTTGATGTTTGAAGATGCATCCTCTTTGAGCTTTTGAGAATGTTCTCTGTCGGTGAGCTGAAGGTCTTTTACCTCAATCCGTTTCTTGGCTTCTCTGTTGATTGTCTTCATTAAGGCTTTCAAGTCAGGGGTTCGTGTCTGAGGTTCAGAAACCTCAATGACAAAAGGTCTACCCTCGCCCAACATGAGTACGTCGACATCCTCTCTACCTGCTGCATGAAACTTGAACCTCGTACCTCTAGCCAATCTCTGTGTTACAACACCAACATACTCTGATATAGAATCAGGATATCTTCTTCCAGTTCCCTTACATTTATCGCAACCCTTGCCCTTACACTCCTTACAGTCCCATCTACTCTGAGGAATCCCCCTCACTAGTTTACGATATCTTCCGTAGATGAAAATCGGATTAATCTGCAATCGGACTTCATCGTCAACCATGTCATAAAGAAACACAAGATGGGGCTTTTCAAAATCCACTTCTTTCCCTAGAATGTCGTGAATCTGTTTACCAAGCTCCCGACTAAAATCAGACTTCAATGCTTCAGCATGGAGGAGTGAATGCTCTGCTCTTAGCTCATCCTGTTTCTCATCAAGAAAAGAAACTGCCACTGTTCCAACCAAGAAGGTATCAAACTCTATCTCTTTGACCAG
Organism: Candidatus Thorarchaeota archaeon MP11T_1; assembly: GCA_002825515.1. Next base: position 10,152 of record PJET01000065.1, read on the forward strand.
TTTCGTTGCGCTTCTAGCAATTGTGTCCACCCTATCAAAAATCGAATGCCC
>PJET01000022.1 GCA_002825515.1 Candidatus Thorarchaeota archaeon MP11T_1
CCCGACATGCACGATACACCAATCATCCACCGCTGAGTTCTGTCTCCAAGATGATAGCTATCAAGAGCATTCTGATTTCTGCCAATAGCATCTTTGGTGTAGAATGGCAAAAACGTATCGGTTACTTCTACAGGATAACCATCACTGGTTTGCAGAGCGTGTACAGAACCATTCGCAAATTGTCTTGAACATAATTCTTTCATGGATATCTCTTAAAGGCGTCCTTCAATTCTCTATCCCGTTGAAGCAGCTTAGCCATTACTTCATCGGCTTCTGCCTTAGATCGCTTAACCGTTCGCCACAGAATGATACCACCAATGGCAAAAACTAAAAGCATAGCCACCCCAGTAATTCCCCAGCCAGCAAACTTGGCTATGTCGCCTCCAATGAACCCAAGAGGGAATCCCAATAGAGGACCGAACATCCACCTCCTGTGGATATTCAGAAACATCAGAAAGCTAGTGCATATGAAACCGAATACCAGAATAATCTCACACAGCAACAATGAATCCATCACAATGTCTCCTCAAATTGCTTGGATGGCGGCTGAATCGGAAGGAAGTTTCTAGAACCGCAAGTTGCCTCAAGAAGTTTGATCTTAATCTTGAGCAACTTCTCCGTTCGTTCCATGGTATTTATTAGTTGTCCCTGTGCAATCGACAAGTCCAATGTAGCAATCAATGCCTTGTGGCTTTTTTCTAATCGGTAAGATGTCAATACCATAATGGTGGTTGACAAAAGACAGCCGATAGAGAGCAGGACTATTGCAAGTTTGGTTTTCATAACTATTTATTGGGATTGTAGTAATACAGATCCTTTACTCGGTACTCTGCTACTTGTGTGTTGGTATATTCGACAACGTGAATATCATTGCAAGGCAGACAAGACAGAACTCGCTCGTAGTCCACGCCTTCCATTCTGGTTTCCTTGGCACGAAGGACAATACGAGCAGCCAAATTCATGGCTGACATATAGCCTTCCTCACGAATTTCTTGTCGCATATGCTCTACGAATTCTTCAAAGGTCATTCTTTGTTCCATTCTACGTCAAAGAACCCATCTCCCTGATAGGTAATTCGAGCATCGTTGATAATTTGATTAGCATAGAATTCAATGCTATTCATTGGGTAATTGGAAAGATGCTCTCCAATCAACTCAATCAAATCGTCAACATAGTATGAATCAATATTTTTCTTCTTATCTTTTTTCTTTACCATGGCTTTTCATCCCACCATTCTTTGATGCCACCATCATAATCTTTATGGGCGAAAAACAAGTGCACACCAGAAACTACCAGTAATGCGATAAGAATAATGGGAACCAAGTACCATCCGAAAATCCACCACACCAGCGAACAAACCAGGGTGATAATAGTGAGCGTCAACATAACAGATAGTGCGCCTACTGTAATATCAACAAGTACCGGGCAAGGTGCGCACAGCCATTTATAGAACTTTTCCAGTTTTTCTAGCTTGCTCATTTTTTACCTCTATGTCAGGCTGAGGCTAAACCTCTTCACCTGGTTAAGAAATACTCCCTCACTGAATTCGCCAACAATGCCATACATTTTCCATATACACTTGGCGGTCAGTTTTGCCAGCTCACGTAAATACTCATCGTCCTCTTCGCTGCACTCAGTGCCCAGGGCAGAGAAATTCACATCAATGTGGCCAAGTATGACATCAATTTTGTCATCCATGCAACCAGGCAACAAACCAAAGTCTTCCACTTGAATCTCTAGTTCATCCTTCAAATGTCGCATGAAAATCACATTAGGCAGCTTATCGAAATCAAGTTCGCTAGCTGTCCTTAGGAAATCCAAAAGATACTCTTTCATTTCAAGCTCCTGGATATTTATCGTTATAACACTTGGCACATACTTTATCCCAGTCGCAATCACATTCTTTGTGGCTACGACCGGCTTCGTATGCTACTTCCCACAATCTTACAACCATCTTGGGAAGCATAATGCCCCAATTTTGTTCTGTAGGCTTAAATTCTTTTACAATTTTGTTCCAAGCCTCGATTGCTTTATCAGACATCTATTACTCCGAATCAGTTAATGGCTTTCTAAGTCTGATATTTCTATCATACTCATCTAGTGCATCATAGAAACTTCCACGCCAGTCGGCATCGTGATCTCCAACTAGATGTTTTACTACATCTTCCATATGGACTATTTCGCCACAATGCTTACATATATAATTGATTATGATAGAATTGTTTTTCATTGTTCCTCGATTGGTCGGGCGCCAGGGAATTGAACCCCAATCACATGGACGTTACTAATCATATGCGTCGTACGCCACATATAGTTTTCTCGACCAATCGGCAGCGTATCCCACCAGCTGCGCGCCCGCTGTTTGTGGTGCTCCCAGGGGGAATTGAACCCGCCATCCCCAGATTGAAAGTCTGGTATCCTAGCCACTAGACTATGGGAGCATGTTGTTTTATTGTTTGGTTCCTCTCATTTCAAACTTGTATGTGCAATCGTAGTTGACAGTGGTGAAGTCTTCAATCTCTTCATCCCAAGCCAGACAATCGTTGCCAACATAATGCTTGGTATAGTCAGCCGTCATGTCCAGTTCTGTAAATGACAGATCGGCATTAAACTCATATAGCTCTGTTACACAGCTCCAGCTCATACCTTCTTCGATATCAATGACAAGACTGAACAGCTCTCCATCAGTGGAGGTAAGCACGAAGTCACCGCTAATCCACAAGTAGGTATCTTGGACAGCAGCAACAGTCCAGAGCCCTGCATCTTGCCATCCTTCTGGATCGTACACAAATTCTTCATCACAACTATTACTCACAATATTGTACTCTGTGAGATAATAACCAGTTGCATCCAAGGCACCTACTGGCTGTGCATCTGGATGATCGTGGACAGCGGGGACCATATCGCTGCAACAAAAGTCGCAGGTACATTCCTCGCACTCTTCAGTGGCTTCAGTATCACTGCGCCCACATGCACCAATCAAAGCCACACACGCCAAACCGAGTAAAGACTTCTTCATCACTTCTCCTCATCGTTCTGTTGATCAGCGGGTGTATTATCACCCGCTTCCTTTTTAGCAGCTTTCTTGGCTGCTTTTGCTTTTCGATCTTCAATACGCTTGTGTAAGCGCGCACGCTCGCGTTTAGCCCCCGCTCCAGGACCGAGCAACTCGTCCAACCGAGCAAGCTGTTGCTCATCGGTACGCGCAGTCCGAGCCTCTTGACGCGCAACTCGCGCCTCTTCTTTGGCCTTCTTGCGGTCTTCCCACACACCGCGAGCCCGAGATTGTGCTTCAGAGATATAGGTGTTACCTTTCTCGTCCTTAGCCATCTTTATTCTCCTTTGAATATTGTGTAAAAAATCTGCCGCTTTCCCATATTGAGAGATTTGGAATATCTAATATTCTGAGACAGAAATTCTCTGCTTCTTCAATACTCTCTCGTTCTATTATCAGGTAATCATCTAGACTACCATTTAGCATAATGCCGACAGTTTTCAGCGTGCTAGAAAACTTCCAAGCATCTTGAATTAACACACAATACTTCCATCCACATGATTGATAATGTGAATACATAAAAGCTTTCAATATACCAAAGCTGGAAATATTGTATCGTCTATTCATGGCTAGTTGGCATCCTTTGGCGAGAATGAAGTCGGAGGAGTAATGAGAGATTGAGAAATCAAATCCTCAAGTCTTTTAACTCGTGCCCCTAATCTCTCTATCCCTGCAAGCAGCAGCAACAAAGACTTAGAGAGTTCTCCTTGTGACAGCCCCAACTTACCCACGCTTTTTGCCAAGTCAGCAACAAGGGCTTCAACAAGCTCCAATCTTTCCTCTACCGTGCCATCCACTTTTTGAAACTGTTCGATAGCTCTATTGAGCAACTCTGCTGCTTTTTCGTTTGAATTATTATCTGTCATCCTGCACCTGTAAGCATTGCAACTTTGATAAACCATCCGAAACCTAGAGCCATCAAAGCATGTATCACAGCAACTAATAAAAGCATTGCGTGTTCTGATAATTCGCGTTCTTTTACGTCGTCGTAAGATACTCCATGAAATAACCCCCACGTAAACATGAGCCCCAACGCAATACCAAATTGCAAGTTGGGAGCCCCAAGTGGGATAATAAACCATCCCCACATTACAGTGAGCACTTTTGCTCGCAACATGGAGATGAGAAAACTAAATACTAATAGGAGTAACCACCCCATCACGCCGCCTTGGTCTTTCGTCCCTTGTCAATAATGGCCTGGAGAACGTCAGCGTGCTTCTTGAGCCCAGTAGTATCCCAGTTGTTATACCGGCTGCGGTTCCGGCTCTTGCCGTCCTTCTCTTGTGCGGCGGTCCAAGAAGGCTTACCTTCCTCCAAGTATCGCTCCCAACGAGCAATCTTCATCATGATGCGACGAAGAGCTTTGCTGGCGCGAGCCATACGGCGTTTGCCGCTGCTGCTCTTGGAAATTTTATTGCCTCCGCCTTTACCCTTCTTCTTGCCCATTGTTCTTTCCTCCGTTAAAAAGATTCCTCCAAAAATATTGGAGCTTGTAAAGATCAGCCGTTGGGTTGATCAAGTTATACCTATGGGATAACTGCGCCATACAGGATAGAATCCTACCAAAGCTCCATCCTAACGGCACAGATACTATCTTCCAATTCTTCCATCCATTATACTGACGTTTGTCTACAGCATAAATGGTTTCGCCATTTCCATTTTGTATTGTAATGTGTTCTTTTTCGCCTTCTTTATTTATTACACTGAACACATATGTCTTTTCCCATGCCACCCAACCGCCGCCATATCTATTCTCGTCAAGTCGGACTGCTGCTGGACGCTCTACTATAACTAGATTATAAGTTCTCTTGACTTCGTCCGCAAATTCAATCAATTCCTTAGGCGACAGCTGTAAATAATTCATGGTAGTTCCCACTTCTCGGGTGTGGGATCTCCAACTATTGCAGTTAATCCATCGGGGTGGTATCTATTGATCGTGGCCACCATATTTTCACGGCCAACTACATTGGCTGTATGAACCCATATCTTTCCCTTGGGCCAATAACCAGTCTCAGCCATCCACTTGGTTAAGTCGTATCCGGTGATTTCACTGCCCATATCGTGATCTAGAGATAGGTCATTCACTAAACCCAGCTCTAGCAGTCTTTTTACACTATTAACACTTCGGACGATAATCCATTTGTGCCATTCTTCCATGCCACCCTTCCATGACCCAACATCTGGCCCATGTCTGATATCGTCCATATATACGTTAAACATTAGAACCCTCTTTTGAGTTCTTCTATCTCCCCAAACTCATTGATGATATCACGCACGTTAGTTCCCAATAACTTCTGAGCAACTTGAAGCTGTTGGCAATCCAACTGACAGATAGCAGCATGGAGCATTTTAACTGCTTTGTCTAAATCTGCCGCTCGTGTTGTAACAAATCCATTCTTTTCAAGATGGCGGCGATACAATGTCTTGCGTTCATCAAACATCTTTTTTTCCGTTCTGCATTTCTGCTAGTATTTCATTTGCCTCTTCTATAGTAGAACACAAATCAGATACTTTTGAATATGGTTCAATTAAACCATCTGGATCCAATCGTATCTGGCCTACATAAAAGAGTCCAGAATGATCTCTAAGAACTAGAAGGCCAGATATATTTTTGTTTATTCTCTTACACATTTACCTAAGCCTTGGCCCTGCCCTTCTCAGGATGTAATCCTCGACATCATCCATGTCGTCGAAGTATTCTTCATTCTCGAAGCGTTCCAGTTGTCTGTCGTGTCTAAACTTGTTCCGCTTCTTGTCTCTTTTCTTGTTCTTGAATCGTTGTTTTCTTCTCTCTTTTCGCCATTCGTTTTCCGGCACATGAACCTTCGACATCTTCTTTGCTTAACTCCTGTCCACACAGATGCTAAAATAAGCGCACCCCTGCGCCGTATAGAAGTATAATTGGCTAGCAGCCAATTAATAAGTCCACTGAACCGCCCTGCGCTTGTGTCGGTGTCCAGCAACAGAGCTATGACCGACAATTCAATGAACTTATTAACGGGCTGCAATGCCCGTACCATCTATGGTGCGATGGAATCTACGATGTTCTTGGCTTTATTATGAACTTCGGCCTGAACTTCGCTCTTGGTTTCACAGGCTTTATTGGTAACCTCGTCACCAAATGCAGCCCAGAGAGCGGCGCCCAATGCCATGAAACCCAATACTACAATAATCTTTTTCATACTGCTACTCCTGCTAGGCACTTGATCCATTCTAAGACCCAACCTTGGGGCTTATGTTCCCTTCTGGTATTATGGTCTTGCCAATACCACGAAAGATGTTTCAGTAATCCTTCATATGTAGTATTGGAGCCGTGCTCTTCTACATACCTAAGAGTTTCTTCAATAGCATGTAGGTGCACAAGTCCTATGTCTATTCCGTTATAATCCATTTCCAGCGCTCTTGACGCAAGCGCAACGGTCATCAACCTTATAACTATCAGCTATTGCCTTTAGTCTTTGTCTCTTTAACTTTGCGGAAAGCAATTCCTTGCTAACTGCTTTTGCACGTCGTGCTTTAACTATTGTGACCTTTGCACTTATATTCGTCATTGTGTCCTTTCTAAATGATTTGGTAAAAAAGTCTCAAACATATTTTTGTTACGTTCGATTTGACCATTCAACCTATATTGACAATCCGATGCCTCCCATTGACATTCAGATAAATCCTCGCTTACTTGAGAGGCCACTATTTCGCACCCTTGTAAGGCAGAAGTATTCAAATGTTTTCCGGTCGACAGTCCAATAGCAAATACACCTCCAAAGGCGATTGCTAAAACAACAATTTTAACCATTGCACTTCCTCATAAAGTTGGCTTACTGGACAACATCCAGCGAACATTTTTGTTTCTTAACACTGGTATTGTGTGCCGCACTTTCATTTTCTTTTTTGGAATATGTGGAAGACGCCAATAGCGTAGAATGTATCTGACTCTACGTACAACATGCGTCCATTTGAACAAGCTCTTCCAGTTTATAGCCGTTACGTAATAGAAGGATGGAGTGAAATCTTTATGCTCAAGCCATTCGGCTACAAGCATATCGCTTTTCTTACTATTGCAGCGAGCACATGCTGGCGCACGATTGTCGTAGCCGTTACTGCCGCCCTTTGAACGAGGAATAACATGGTCTACAGTCATAAGACGAACACCACCATCTGGTAGTTCAGCATACAAATTGAGATGCCAATTCCTATACTTACCTCGTCTATTTTTCTCTATGGCAAAGAAGGAGCCTTTAAGTCCACAGTAAACACAAGTAGTACCACATATCCAATATGTTTTTATTCGTCTATTGAATACTCCTCCGACGCCATCCAATCTTCTATGTCTAGTAGCCAGAGCGGAAAACACATCCTCGATTGAATGCTCGCTCCTTCTAATAAGATGCTTAGGACACTTGTGCTCAGCTAACATAGCTTCTGTGACAAAAGGGACAACCAGTAACTAAGCTGTTGCCAGCGCGCTCCAAGTTGATCTCTGTAAAAATTTGTCTCCCACATCTCCAGCATATACCATTTGTGGGAGCAAAGAATGGAGTCTTGGTGCGCTCGCAATATTCTTTTTGCGCTTTAATCTTATCTTGAACAGTGGCATTTTTCATGTTAGACTGCTCCTTAATACTCTGATACAATCATCGTCAAAGTCATGGGTACAACTAATAGCAGCATCTGCCAATTCTATTTTCTTAAACAAGCCGCTTTCATGTAACCCAACAGCCGTTTCCTTGACACAATAGCAGGCATTCACCCCGCAGATCCTAATGCTATCACTACGTAACTCTGGATTACGGTCCATGGCCTGCATGACTTCCATGCTGCCATCATCTTCATATTTTTGAACCACAGTCCACTTATCGTAGCCCTTCAAGGCGTCATAAATTTTCTCATAAGAGGCTTCATGTCCATCATATTCTAAGATAATAATGGGAGCCTTGCGCCGACGAGCTAGTTTGACTTGGTGGACAACACTTTGAACTACATTTCCGGCTGCACGAAAACTTTCCTGTACGTCAACAATACAGAGAGCAATAGACATATCAGTCCTTCCCTTGAACCATTTTCTCTTACGCCGCCAACTTAGCAATGCCTTCCACTTTTTCCCAACCAAATTGCTCATAGTAATACTCGAACCATTGTCTCAGCAGCTCTGGAGTCATAACCCCATATGGCAAATGAGTGATATTGGCATCGTTAAGAACTCGTAGCACATAGTCTACACAAATCATCTTCTTAAAGCTATGTGTAGGCGCCTTGACTTTCGTTTTAGCCCACTTCTTGATAAGCGGGAACCACCCAAACCAATCCCACCAATTAAATTTCTTATTGAGATGGCGCAAGTTATGTACTATAGATTCATCCAATCTATCATCGTCAACAATGTACTCTTGAATCGCCATATTCTCTTGATCGAATTCTTGGGCACGATGTACCCTAACTGTCTGCTCAACATGAAGAATCAGAGTAGTCTTCAGAAATTCATCGTGAATTCTGATATAACAATGAGATACTTTAGATCTAGTACATGCTCTGATGATTTTGGAAAACCACATTCCGCTGGTTGAGAATCCTACGGCAATCTTCATTCTGTACCTTCCTCCTCCTCCTTCTCCTCAATCATTACCGCAAAGATCACGTCAGAGGTTCCATCAGGATGAGTGATGGTAATCCTTTCTGTATGTGGAACTACTGGAACATTATCTCGTGTTAACACATCTCGTATAAATGCACATTGCCCTTCACAACCTTCGCCCTCAACGAAAAGCGCAACGAAAGTGGCTATTTCGTCAATGGTACGTGCTAATACCGGATTGTTCAATGACCGACCATATGCGTCACTACGAGCAGCCCACAATGCGCTAACGTAGGCTCGTGCAATACCCAGTTTCTCTTTTAACTGGAAATGATCTACGAAGTCCATGTCGTTGGTTACAGCAAACCTTCTATTCTCTCTAATATCTAGAATGTCCTGTCCAACGATCAAGAAGCTCTGAAAAGCATCTGCTGCATTGTCCTTGTTGTCCAGCCTAGATTGACATTCGGCTATATGCCAGTATGCCAATGCTCTACCAGCATCATTCAAATTGCCAGTTCCAATAGCCAAAGTAAAAGACTGAGATGATAATGCAAACATGCCCATGTGAAATAGGGTAAACCCTCTTTCCAAAAGCTCCCCAGCAGATGCTTCCTCTGGAGGATCAGGTGGCACGATGATAGGGTTAGCCTGTAGTTCAAGAGCCGGGGAAGATGGTGGAGTCAAAATAGCGTTACCATTAGCCTGTGCCGCTGGTTCAGATGTAGTGGCACAACAAATCCCTACAAAAAATACTACGAACATTGGTAACGACCTCATGACTAACCTCTTCTTGTATTAAAATAATGTTATGTAACGACAGCCCAAAGCCTCGCGTGCTTTCTCCTTGGCCTTATATTCTACGCTGTCCTCATCAGGGCCTTTGGCCTTAATAAACAACAGGGGATTCTCATGGAAATGATTGGGCATCCTGGCAGCTTTGGCGTACATATGGATTAGCTCGTGCACCAAAGATGTATCAGCTAGGCAACTACTTGATACAGTTACCCACATCTTCTTCTCGCCGAAATTAACCTGGCCACGACATTGGCCTACGCCGCTGGCGTCATCTCCCATACAGAAAGTATCAAAGTAACTAAAGGTAATAGTATCAATATAGCCAAATGCTTCCTGATAGATTTTCTCTCCGGTTACTTCTTCAAATGTTTCCTTGGTAACATTGGCTACAATCTCAATCTGTTCGGAAGTTACCGAGTCGCTCGGTGACGACCACTTCCAGCCATGCTTTGTTTGGCCAATGACTGAGCATCCAGTCAATATAACCGCGAATAAGGCAACGTATCTCATTGAAAATCCTTTCATTGGTTGGTGCCGAGGGCGGGAGTCGAACCCGCACGAGCATACGCCCAGCGGATTTTAAGTCCGCAGCGTCTACCAATTCCGCCACCCCGGCATTAACACCCAAAAATCCTGCGATGGTTC
>PJET01000023.1 GCA_002825515.1 Candidatus Thorarchaeota archaeon MP11T_1
CTTATCTCGGGGGTCTCTTCAACCATTTTTGAAACTGCGAGCATTACTTTGACCAATGCGTCAATATCACGAGGCCCCTCACCTCTCACACCCTCGAGAATCTTGTATGCTTTGAGTTCACTTAGCATCTCCTTGGCATCAGTTTCTGAGAAGGGAATCAGTCTGAATGATACATCCTTGAGAACCTCAACAAAGATGCCACCAAGACCTGCCATAAGAGCATGACCAAATTGTGGGTCCTTTGTTACTCCTACAATAATCTCAGTGCCCATATCAGCAAAATCGGAGATGAACACTCCTCGACTCAAGTCAACCTCCAAACCCTTTTCTTTTCCATATTTCTTTACATTCTGCATAATCTCATCGAAGGCTTTTCGAACAGCCGCCTCATCTTGGAGATTGATCTTCACGCCTCCTGCGTCTGACTTATGCAGAATATCTTTGGAAAGAATCTTGAGTACTACGGGAAATCCGATATCCTTGGATCTCTCTATTGCTTCTTCAACCGTAGTAGCAGTTGCATAGGCTGGAACGGGGATACCATATGCTTTCATGATGTCCTTTGCTTCATGCTCAAGGACAAAGGTCCTGCCCTCCTGACGAGCAGTTTTGAAGATTTTTTTCGCTTCTTTCATCAATGACTCAGACCTCTCTCTTGTTGCTGATTTGTCCATCCTATTATATCATTTGTCAGACACCATTGTTTTATTGAACTTGGTCCCATACTTGATTTCTCCATATTGTGCTAGAGCCTTGGCAGCAAGAGCTGCTTTCTCACCTGTAGCATAGGTTGGAACTCCCATAAGTGCCATTATCTCACCTGCTTTTGTTGTGAACCCGCCTCCCATGGAAACAACAACAAAAGGAAGTCCTGATGATCGCTGATGGTTTGAAATCACATTGGTCACATCCATGTCTAGACTTGGTGTCTGCAATAGCATTCCTACCACGAAGATGTCGTATTCACCACTCGCAATCGCTTCTTCAAGCACCACATTGTATCTACCTGAGTCCGCATCTCCAACAACATCTATTGGGTTGCCTACTGCGCAATATGCAGGTAATTTCTGGTTGAACTTCTCAACAAGCTCTACTGAGGGGCTTGGAATGTTTAGTCCCAGCGCTTCAAGAGCATCAGTGGTCATAACCCCAAGACCGCCCCCATTGGTGACCATTAAAACCCGGTCACCCTTAGCTGCTGGTTGCATAGCTAATGCTTTGGCCATGTCAAACATATGCTCGAAGTTGTCTGCCCGAATTATTCCCGCTTGTTTGAAAGCTGCATCAGCGACATTATCAGAACCTGCAAGAGACCCTGTGTGCGACATTGATGCTGCTTTAGCTTTCTTTCCTCTTCCCGATTTTACAACTAGAACTGGCTTACGTGGGGTCACTGTCTTTGCTGTGTCAAAAAACGTACGGCCTTTATCCTCATCATAGCCTTCTGTGTAGTAACATATGACTTGGGTAGTAGAGTCTTCTCCAAGATAACAAAGAAGGTCATCATCATCAATGTCACTCTTGTTCCCCAAGCTGATCAGTTTACTTATTCCTAGACCGAGCTCAGCGGTCCAGTCAGAGATTGCCGCGGCAAATGCTCCTGACTGAGAAACTAGAGAGATATTCGCTACATTGCTGGGTTTTGGACGTCCACATCGATATTCAGGTAGGAAAAATGTGTCAATGTGACTATGTGTATCAACAACTCCAACACAATTTGGACCTATTATTCGGATTCCACTCTTCCTAGCAATTGCTACAATCTCATCCTCAATCTCTGCACCTTTGGGACCAGTTTCGGAGAATCCTCCTGATATTACAATAACTGCCTTGGACCCCTTGGCTGCAATATCTTCGAACACTCTTGGTGTAATCCTTGCTGGTACTGCCACAACAACTAGATCTATTGGCTCCTCAATATCTTGGAGTGTAGGAAAACAGGGAATCCCTAAGACTTGGGTATATTTCGGATTGACCCCATAGACCCTACCAGTGTATTGTGGCTTGATGAAGTTTTGAACTATTGCTTGACCCACAGTGTTCTGACTTGCAGAAGCACCATAGATTGCAATACTCTTTGCATTAAAGAAGAGATTAATCGATTCTGTTTGCACAGCAGTCACATTACACCACCAGCTGCTAAGTTTGGAGATGAGTTGAAAAGAAACTCAAGATGTACTTGTTTGTTACTCTTTGGCATACATAACAATTCTAAAAGCCGATGTATACTCAAGAATTATGAGGTACTCCTTTGAGCTTTGATATAATCAACGAAGGGTATGCAATCTTGCAAGCTTCATCAGATGAGTTTGAGGATCTAATGAAAGAAGGATTTGATCAGCGATTAGTCATCTATGATAAAGACCTTCTATGTTATAGCCCGACCGCATATCCGTATGAGATCAAAGACCATGTTCAAGCAAGTTCCCACAACTTTGAATCACTTAGTGTGACTGGTACATCATGTTCTCTCAAATGTGAACATTGTGACGGACGGCTTTTGAAAGGAATGGACTCCACAATCACCCCAGAGAGTCTGTTTCACAGATGTCACGAAATAAAAAAGTCCGGAGGGGAGGGCGTACTAATCAGTGGTGGGTCTGATTCAAAGGGATACGTCCCCCTAGAAAGATTCACCGACTCAATTCAAAGGGTGAAGTCTGAATTAGGCCTTGAGATTGTAGTGCATACTGGTCTGGTCAGTGAAAAAACTGCTCGCGGTCTAGCGGAGGCGCAGATTGACGCAGCAATGCTTGATGTCATAGGCGATGAGCATGTTTCAAGGAAGGTTTACCATATCAAAGATGGACCAAAAAAGATGCGACGTTCACTTGACATTCTTGAAGAGCTTGGTATACCGACTGTGCCGCACGTGCTTGTAGGTCTCGATTATGGAAGACTGGCAGGTGAGATTGAGGCGTTGGATATGATTGCCCAAGGCAATCCTGCTGCTGTTGTGATCATTGCATTGAGTCCGTTGAGAAAAACGCCGATGCAGGACATCAGCCCTCCTGCTCCTGAAGACATTGGACGTATAGTCACAATTGCAAGATTAGGAATGAAAGAAGTTCCACTTCTCTTGGGGTGTGCTCGACCAATGGGCAAACATAAAGTTGAAACTGACCGATACGCGATTCTTAGTGGTGTAAACGGAATTGCTCTGATAAGTCAAGAAGGAGTAGATTTCGCCCGGGAAAAGGGACTAAATCCTATTTTTCTAGATGTCTGTTGCAGTCTCGCTTACAAGACGCTTGCTTGATAGTCCCTTTACAGACCATCCAGCAGACTCGTACCCGAGATCAAAAATCCAGAGTCCAATTGCTGCTGAAAGAAACATTGGCCATGGTATCACTAAGCCAAGTACAACTATCTTGAGTACGAATCTATACTCGAAGAATTTGAAGGCCAATGGTGTTCTCTTTTTATCAGTCCAGTCATTTCCTTTCTCATCTAAAACTGCTGCCATGAAGAGGATTATGAGGAGAGTTAGCCACTCCAACCAGTCTGTAACAATGGGAATTCCAACTACTAATAGAGTTCCGAAGATTAACACAAATCCTACAATGAATTGGGGGTTATTCACTTTCCCCGAAACTAAGACGCCAACCACAATACTCGTCAGTAGAACTAGGTCCCACTCTGAAACTGTCATTAATAGACCAAAAAGAAGACCAGCAATAGATAATGGAATCCAAGCCGCTTGCGATCTGTCAAGTTCATCCAGAAAGTCATCACCAAGCTTGAGTGAGAGCCCTGCAAGAAAGTAGGCGGTAAAATACAACAACAACTCAAGCATTTTGTTTATCCATCCACAAGCAGTCAAGTGTGCTAAGTATGTGGCTCCTCAGTCTAACTATGAATCGTCGCTGGGCATTTCTACCCTCAGATAGCCAGTTGCATCATCGGAGCCATTTAGGCATCCTCTGCAACCTAGATAAAAGTTCGTGATGGTCTATAATAGGACAACAGGTGTTCCAACAGCTTGACCGGGAAGATTCGTTCTGAATTTCGCACGAACCGCTCCACTGTTTCCATGTGGACCTAGCACTTTCCCCAAGAACTCCCTCTCCTCAGGTGAAATCCACTTCACCCTACGACCAACAAGTGCTGAAGCCTCAGACCTAGTCTTAATTTCATCGAATAACAAAATCACTTGATTTGGATGCTGTAGGTGTTTTCCCCTACGGTAACTTGTGACAACGCCTCTGCGGCCTTTGAGAACGTCACTCTTTGACATATGGAGTTCCTCCTAATGGGATTCTCGTGAACGCCCTAGGAATCGGATATAAGACTTACTGAATAGCCTCTGCGACAGGCTCACGACTCTATTCCTGGTCCTTTGTCAGGTGCGGACCGGTCAGATTCCCTAGTTGAGTATTGATCCATTTCCCTCAACTCTTTCGCTTTCTCTAAAAGCACATCCCTAATTGCCCACCCAACTTGGTTTGGTCTTTGAGCAAGTCTGTATAGAGCAAACCAGACTCTCCCATCACCCATTGAGCCCTGGACTATAAGATTCTCAATCATTTCTCTTACTATACCAATTTTATCGATAGCTGCACTAATTGAAGACCTCAACTCGTTTTCTCGCTCATTGATCTCTTTGACACGCCATGCCATTTGAACAGAGCTCAAGAAGGATAAGAACATCACAAACAGTACATATAGAATAGCATCAATAAATGCGGCAAAGTCAACCAGAGCTATTGAAACCAATATTAACGAAGCAAATAGAATGACCAAGAATACAAAGCCCTCTAATAGCGCATTGAAGAATTTTGTGACACGCCAATCGTAGTATCTTGAAAAAACTGATACTGGCTTTCTGAAGTGCATGATATCTCCAAGATATATATCACGAGATCGGCGACCCAAGAAAAGCCAGACTCCTTGCATGAATAGGGCATGAACTATGATTACTAATGGGAGAGTGCTATAGGGACTTAGCTGCATAAGACAAGCCAGGGGTCTGAGCGTTTAAACGTATTGAAGTACGCGTCAACTGATTACTTTCGGTAGCCCCCCTACTATGCAACGATTCGTCAAACAGAACAGAGAGTCACGAAAAATCTGAACATTCTTGCTGTCATTGTCCATCTAGAATTCGTTCTGGATTTACGAGCCCTGGTCTTGCCCTCCCGGAATACGACTTGGGCTCGTTTCTTTCATTTTATCTCTACAGAATAACTTATCTCGACAAGCACATGGTTCGCTGCTGGTGACTAATTTGGACAAGGTCAACCATGTGGACCCTACTAAAATCAAAGACATCGCTGATTATCTCAAATCTATGGAGAAGGTTGGCGTTCTTGGCGCAGGAAGACTGGGAAGAGCTACTGAAATTATAAAGTGCATGTTTGACGACACTAACTGTTTTACATTTCTCTCCATGTCTGGGCCTATGGTTCCAGGTGGTCTACGAAACATTGTTCGTCATCTTATTGAGAAGGGGTTCATCCAAGCTATTGTCACAAGCGGTGCAAACATTGTACATGATCTTGTCGAGGCATATGGCGGCAGTCACTTCAGAGTCCCTTCAACCAAGAGTGACTCTGAACTTCGGGAAGCAGGAATGGGAAGAATTGCAGACATATTTGTCTATGAGAAAGACTTTGAGCTCTTTGAGAAGGGTATTTACAAATTTCTTGACGCTCTACCCAAGGAGAAGATGACAACTCTTGCACCCAGTGAGTTTCTCGCAGAACTTGGGAAGACTATAGATGACAAGGGCTCAATAGTCAAACAGTCAGCCATACATAATGTTCCAATTTTTTCCCCTGGACTTATGGACTCTATGTTAGGTTTTCATCTCTACACCTACAGTACAACCAAAAACCTAGTTCTAGACTTTGTAAAAGACCTCAGAATCCTAGGCGAAATTGTGACTGAACAGAAAAAGACAGGAGCTATCATGCTTGGAGGAGGTCTCACGAAGCACTTCACTATGGGATCCACTATTCTGCGTGGTGGCCTCGATATGGCTGTTCAAATCACACTTGATCGACCTGAGGGTGGAAGTCTTAGCGGCGCACCATTAGTTGAGGGTGTGTCTTGGCAAAAGGTACAGATTGAAGCTAACTTTGAAACAGTCATTGGTGATGCGACCATTCTATTTCCGTTGATTGTACTTCCATATCTTCAACGTTGAACTCAACCCCGACGACTATTCACAATAGTTAAATTGATACCGTCTTCTAATAACTTATGTGATTATCATGAGCAACAAGAAATGGCCAATGCCCTACAGAGAAGGTTCTGTATACTTCCAATATCAGGTAAAAGACTTCAACCGTGCTAAGAAGTTCTACTCTGAAATCATGGGTTTTGAGATAACTTGGGATGGAAGTGCCGAGGTTGGATGGGCTGAGTTCGCCCTCCCTGCAAAGGGTGCCAAGCTTGGAATTAACCTCATTCGCGAGGGTGAACACCGTCAAGGTTCAGGAACTCTTACCTTGGATGTTGAAGATTTAGACGTATGCAAGACGTACCTTGAAAGTAAGGGCCTGGACACATCTGACATCACAGACATACCTGACATGGTTTCCTACTTCAATCTCAAGGACCCTGAGGGCAACCCAATACAAGTCGTAGCTGAACCTCGAGTCAAGAGTGAGAAATAAACATTGAACCTACTAATTATCGTATTTCGCAGCAATAGCTAGTCCAATCAGCATGATTATAATACCAAGGTAGAGATGGTGCAATTGAAATCCAAATATTATGAATGGATCAGAAGCACCTGGTATCCATTGAAGAAACTCAGTACCTGGTATAAAATCATGTAGATCATCGAGGACCAATGCCAAGCCAAATATGAACGTCAGAACGCCAACTGCGACTCCTGCTTTTCCCACAATCTAACACTCCTTTTCTGTGTCTTGCAAAATCTCTTACCAGGAAAATACCCTCTAACAGTTATCAATCCATCCATAGATGGTTCGAAAAAACTACCCTCATCGCTTTCCATAAAATAGACAAAGTCTGTGTGACTACGTGTTTATGATTTGGATGAAAGTCACTTCATGTTTCAACAGCATCGAAGATCAATTCAGCTTCTTTTGTGAACGAATCTCTCATTCTCGCCTTCTTTTCCTCTGACAAGAAAGAAACCTCAATCGCGTTGACAGACAGCTGAAACAAATCTAATATCGAAAATCCTAATCTCTTATTGAGTTGTAAGTACTCATTGTTCAAGTCTGTCTGAAAGAATGTTGGGTCATCGCTATTCAGAGTCACTAAGAGGCCTCTATTATAGAACTCTCTTATCGGATGCTCTTGCAGAGATTTTACTGCCCCTGTTCTTACGTTACTTATTGGGCAAGCCTCAATACCGATTCTTTTCGACTTAATGTAATCCAAGAGTCTGTTATCTCTCGCTGCTGAAACCGCATGTCCAACACGCTCAATATTCAAATGTTTGATTGCCTCCCACACGGATTCAGGTCCCGCAGCCTCTCCTGCGTGAGCAACTGTGTGAAGCCCCAATCTTCTGGCACGACGGAAAGCTCTCGCGAAAGGTTTCGGTGGGTAAAGGTCCTCACTGCCCCCGATGTCAACTGAGATTACATTATCAGACTTTGATTCTATCAAATCTAGGATTCTCATTGCGCCAGCTGGGCCTTCATTACGAACAAGATCTATTCTGATGTTGCACTCAATTCCGAAACGACGTTTGGCTCTACGTATACCCCTGTTTATTGAGTCAAGCATCTTTTCATAACCCAATCCTCTCTGTATGTGATCTATTGCAGAGAAACTCGCCTCAACGTAGCGCGTGTTACAGTTGGCGCAATCCTCAAGCATATCAAAAGCGATTTGCTCAAGATGCTTCTCTTGAGTCACATAGTCGACGACCTCTGTGTAGGTCAAAATAAAATGTCTAAACGTTCGGAACTGAAATAGACGAGTGATGTCTTCCAACGTTCTATAGTCTGAATCGGGATTTTCGTCTTGGATTAATGAAAGGAGCGTTTTTGGACGTATTGCTCCCAGAAGATGTATGTGCAACTCAGCCTTTGGAAGTTCTCTGATTGCTTGACTGATATTCATTTTTCGAGAAATGCAGCATTCTGCTGTTAAATTCTATTATCAGCATCCCAATCGGATTTCGTACTTGAATAATAGACTTTATAGATCTTGAATGGGGACCCTCCCAAGGCATACCAAACTCGACAGAGCCAGATTTTTCCAATATATCCTAGTAATCCATGTTTTCGGTAACCTTCAGCACTCGTTTCAACCGTCTTGTCGAGTAACACTACTCGTCCATGTTTTCGCATACAGTGTGTCAACCGCAAATCCTCGAAAATCGGGACTTCAAGCACAGGTAGACAGCGTCTTAGAATGTGGGAACGAATAAACATAGCACGGTCCCCATATAGTTCCCCTGTAACTCGAACCCATTGATTCGAAGCCCAGCTTACTATGTCTAAGTATGGGTGTGAAGTGTCATAGGTCAAGGTAAACCCTCCGCCAACTACCTGCGAATCCTTCAATGCAGTAAGAATCGCTTGATCCCATCCAGGAGGAGGAATTGTATCAGAGTGTAGCAACACGGTGATGGCACCTGTGACCTTAGCAATTCCTTCAAGCAGTGCAAATCCTCGACCCTTTCGATAGGAAACCACTACTAACTCATTTGCAGACTGGGGACCAATTTGATTAACAAGTTCTGGATTATTCAGCACCACGACTAGCTGTATAGGTTCATTTGCTTTAGACAATGCTCTCCTAATCTGCAGGAGTTTATGATTTGCTTTATGTATGGGCGTAACCACCGAGATTGAGGTAGGATTTGCCAAGACGCACACCGCACTATATTGCCTAGACAGACTTTGAGAACATCGGACAGATAGACATATTGCTTCTTTATTGCTAGGTTGAATTTGCTAATATTAGTGGGAGGATAATATTTTGCCAGATGATACTACACCTGATACCAGCTCTACTCAGTCAAACAAGTATCAGATTGGTCCTGGATTTGGCCTTTTGTTGATGGGTATAATGTACCTTGTTTTTTGGCTTATGCCTTTCACCATTGAAACCTATATCGATGACCCTCGATGGGCTCATAATTGGACTTACGCTTTGATCTTTATTACACTAGGTGCCTCTTTCTACCAAAAGACTGTGGCTAGCAGAATGATTGCGTTAATCCAAGCGTCGTTAATGCCGATCACTGCGAGTGGACTGTTCAACTCAACTTTGATTACCTTGATAGCGTTATTAATTGGCTCATTATGGATAATTGTTGTGTTAATCGAACGTAGAAAGAACACCCCACTCCTCGACCACCGTTTATCTCGACGTACTCAAAATTGGGTGGTTATGCATTCATTGATCGTCTGTTGGTTGCTTCTTGCGCACATGGGACTAGTATTTTTCATTGGCCGTTTGCCATTTGAAGCTCAACTTGACACCATTGGTACTAGTTTGGGACAAAGTCTAGGCTTCTTGCTCAATCTTCCTGTTGAACGCTTTGATTTGGTGACCTACGTGTTTGATGTCAACATAATCATTCTCGCGATTCTGTTTAGCTTTGAACAATTCAAGGTTGGCTATAACCCAAGGAACGAACCATGGCCACGGACCAGTTTTTGGTTTCTCTGGATTTCGATCGTGCTAGGCTTAGTATTACTACCTTTCAGCCTTCAAGGAATCATCCCATAGAATAATTGATCTCTCCCTGTCCTAGGACAGATTACGATTACAGGATTTCTGGATGATTGCGAAGATAGTCCATTGTGTGCAGATTCACAGAGGTCTGGGAACGATATCTTTCATGGAATTGTTGAAGGTCAATCTTGGTATCTATATCCCCCCACTCAGGTAACACAAGTATCTGGTGAGTTATTGATTCTAATTTTGACAGAGTGTCCTGAAAAACCGTTTCTGTACTCCATGATATATTTTCGAAAGCATCAGGAGTGAATACGTCGCGTGAAAATCCAATTAGGTAATAACCTCCGTCCGTCGC
>PJET01000108.1 GCA_002825515.1 Candidatus Thorarchaeota archaeon MP11T_1
GCTGTATTGTAGAAGCACATAGACATCATCGATGCTGTTTGATTCGAGAGCAACAGGACTGACACCTTCAGCAGGAGTAGCACTGTCACTACCGTATAGACAAGTTGGGCTGTGTACAAGGACATCCTCAACACCCTCTACAATCGCTGCCATCATCGCATTATCTGTAGTGATATTAGCGACTGGTCTGTATGCGGCACCCGCATAGCTACCTGGATCTTGGACTGCAGTGGGCTCATGATAGACATGAGAGCCAACAGCCTCGAGCATCAGGGTCTGGTTGTCAAGAACGACCTGACCACCGCCAGCCTCTACGAAGTCTGACTCACCGCCGACCCATAGGAACTTGTTACCAGTACAGCTGTGACTTCAGATGCGAGGTATCCATTTTCAATGCCCCAAATTTTTGGCAGTATGAGTCCCTCAGCACCAGCAAGAATTGTCGAATTCAATCCTCCCCAAAGAAAGATCACCTCAAAACCCATCAAGGTCAAGTTTTCAGCTAACCATTGATCAAGATACTCAGCAGATGCTTTGTATGCACCATGGGAGTAGTCAATAAGGATAGTACCCATGTCTCCCGCTGCTGAACTTGTTGAGGCAAATGCAATCGTTGGGACTGAGAAAACGAGCAATGAGGCCATCAATACTGCAGTTACGACTGCGAGCGTGGCCTTTCTCATTTCTGTATGTTTCATAAGAAAATTCTCCTATTCCATGACGTGCATTGCACTAAGCACACGGAGAGAAAAAATTTGCTTAAGAGTCATTCGGATGGGATTTTTACTAGAGAATTAAGATTTTTTCATAATCTTTCAAACATACCACTAAGAGTGAAATTAAATAGCAGGTGTGTTTTATTATTCCAGAGATGAGCGAACAATGAGCGAGTTCGAAACAACAAGAAGTGCTAGCACAAAGATGATTGCTGCTATTGTTATTGTCATAGTTGGCATTGGAGGAGTTGCCTTCATTATTTTAAGTGGACCTCCAGCTGGCCCAGCAGGACCAGTGACCCTAACAATTTTGACTAGACATGACGTTGCAATTCACAACGTGTATGAAGCAGCTTACCTACAGACAGATTATGCAAAAGCGAATAATATTACTGATATAGATTGGAAGACGCCAGACTCATCGTTCTGGGATGATTTGATCGATCTTGGTCAAATAGACGTATGCTGGGGTGGTGGACCAACAGTCTTTGATCAGCTTATGATAGATGGACGACTGGAACCACTCGATAGTGCACTAATGCAAGAAACCGCAGAGAGAGTTCCTGATGAGCTTGCAGGTGCTGATATGAAGCGCTACAACGATCAAGATCAACTCATGTGGATGGCTGCTGCAATATCTTCCTTTGGATTCACCGTAGATCATGATTTCCTTGATACACATAGTCTTCCCATACCCACAAATTGGACTGACTTGGCAGATCCAATCTGGGGTAGTCTTTTACCTGCAATTCCCACAATAGGAATGGGGAATGCTCCAGACACGACCTCCAACACGCGAATCTATGAGATTATGACTCAATCACTTGGTTGGGATGAAGGTTGGATCAATATGGCGAGAATGGCTGGAAGTTCCAATATCTATGGTGGCTCTGTTGAAACTCAGTTATCAGTTCGAACTGGAGAAGTAGGAGTCGCAATGACAATTGACTTCTATGGTTACCAGAATGAACGTTTGAATCCTGACAACGAGTACATTCTCCCAGAAGATCAAACAATAATCAATGGTGACCCAATTGCCATAGCAGCAAATGCTCCTAATCTGGCACATGCTGAGAATTTCGTAGATTGGGTACTTTCAGTTCCTGGCCAATTACTTTGGCTTGACAGCAGTATTCTTAGAATGCCAGTTTTGGAAGAAACATTCTGGGACCCAGCAGCTGCAGATGCACAAGATCTTTATGCTGCATTCAATAGAACGACAACTACCACCGGGATTGACTTTAATGATACGCTTTCATTGGAGATTAACAAAGCATTCATCCTCTATTGGCAGTCTGTCTTCACAGAGGCTCAGACAGAACTTGTCCAATGCTGGACGGAGATACTCATAAAATATGATGGTGGTATCATTGATGAAAGTGAACTTGACTACTATGCTGGTCTCATGGGTACTCCTGTATCAGTACTTGATTACACGACATCAGTCCTAGAGAAGTTCACCCTCGAATATGCTAGGAGAATTAACTCTGATATGACAACCAATGCTGAATATTCTTCAGCAATGCGAGTGCGTTGGACAAATGCAGCCAAAGCCCAATACATCTCAGTCTATGATACTGTGCATGCACTAACCTAAACCCAAGCAATCTCAAGGAAGTGAGATAAACGAATTGACCAAGCAGGAGAAAGATGAAGTCATAGCAGAGGATCGACTAGAAGAGGAACCCGAGCTTGTACCAGTAAAACTTCAAGACACAGTTGTCAGAGGTATCATTAGTGCGCCTCCCCGTTTGGCATCTTGGATAGCAGGGAAAGGACGCTCTATAGGACGCTGGTTAAAGGGAGTTGGTCGAGGTATTGTTGATTTCTTTAAAGAGCCCGGTCCTCGAATAAAAACAGGCTATGCAAGATTAAGACAAGAGATGGACTCATTGACTTGGGTTCAACTTATTGGAATTCTTGTAGTATTCTTCATCTTTCTCATATGGCCTCTCGTTGATGTAATTCGGGTTTCATTCACACTTGAGTCAACTGGTCAACTTACACTGCAACATTTTGCAAATCTATTTTCGGATTCCAATGTTTGGCCTTGGGTGATCGATCCTGGCACAGGTCAACTCCAGACCTACTTGAATTTGAATCCTGCAGTGTATGATGCTGATAACAATCTCTTGGTAGTGTTTGGATGGGACTTTGGTTCTATCATTAACTCAATCTACGTAGCAATTATTGTAACGGCCTTTTCAGTCTTGATTGGAGTGTTCTTGGCATTTGTTGTAGCAAGGTATGATTTCCCAGGCAAATCGGTAATCCGGACTTTATTGATATTTCCAATTCTGGCAACACCATTTGTTGGTGCTATTGGTATCAAGGAGTTCCTTGGAGCTGATGGTTTCCTCAATACACTGTTTGCTCCACTAAGGGAAGGAGCCAATGTAATACTTGGTTTTCTTGGACTGCCTTTGATTCCTGCAATTTGGCTCAGAGGACTTGCAGCTATGATCTTTGTGCAATCACTATCATTCTTCTCACTTGTCTACTTGAATGCTTATTCTTCATTTATGGGGATAGATCCTTCTCTTGAGGAACAAGCTGAGAATTTGGGAGCCAAAGGGTCCCGATTGTTCAGGAGTGTTACTCTCCCTCTAGCAATGCCGGGAGTTCAAGCAGGGGCGATTCTTACTTTCATCCTCAGCATAGAAGATTTAGGAACGCCAATTGTTTTTCAAGACCATCAAATCGCAACGAAGACCCTGGCCTTTCAGGTGTTCAATAATGTGGCTACCCAAGCTGGAGCGCTTGATCCAAAGGGTCCAGCAATTGGAATGCTTTTGCTAGTAATCAGCTTGCTCGGATTTCTTGCTATTAGAAAGTACTCCTCG
The DNA here is from genome assembly GCA_002825515.1 of Candidatus Thorarchaeota archaeon MP11T_1. Next base: position 3,560 of record PJET01000108.1, read on the forward strand.
CTCAGGTCCTATGCATCGGGTACAAAAGGTGGTCAGTGGAACCCCAGGACTCGACGAATCAGCAACAAAGCAGTTCTTGGTCTATACATTATACTGATTCCATTGCTTTTCCTTGCACTAATACCACAAATCAGTGTCATTATACTTTCCTTTGCTGGAATATGGTCCTCAAATAGCCTATTACCAAACACATGGACCTTGGAAAACTATGAGGTGTTATGGCGATTTCCAGATGTGACGCGATCAATACAATTGACTCTTCTTTATGGAGCGATAGCTACTGTGATGATAGTGTTGCTTGGTGCTAGTGCCGCATATATTATTGCCAGACGAGATATTCCTGGAAAGACAGCACTTGATCTATTGGTGACCTCTCCGATTGCCCTTCCCGGAATTGTCATAGCTACAGGATACTTTACAGCATTCTATGACACTGCCATATTCCCAGTAAGCCATCCTGCGTTTCTGATTATAATGGCGTACACAGTACGCAAGTTCCCATTTACTGTTCGTGCTGCATATGCAGGTCTGATGTCAACTCCAGTAGTATTGGAGGAAGCGTCTCAAAACATGGGTGCAAGTAAGAATAGAACATTCTTCAGAATAACATTGCCTCTCATTGGAGTAAGTGTACTTGCCGGGTCACTTCTATCGTATGTATACTCCGTGAGTGAGGTCAGCACGAGTCTATTGTTGGGCAGCGTTGGACACCAAGAAGCTCCTATGACATATTGGACATATGAGGTACTGAATGGAACTGGGGAATTTGGAGGTCCCAATAATGCGGCATGCCTGGGAGTGCTCATGATGGCTTTACAAATGGCAGTGATTACTGTGACAAACAAAATACTTGGAGCAAGGTCATCTGCGATGACCGGAATTTGAGGTGATCATAATGGTAGAGATTCGACTTGAGAATTTACGCAAAACGTTCGGTGACGTTGTTGCAACTGATGAAGTTAACATGGTTCTGGAAGAGGCTGAGCTCTCCACGTTGCTCGGTCCATCCGGCTGTGGAAAGACAACCCTCCTTCGAATAATTGCTGGATTCTATGTCCCTGATCGTGGTAAGGTGTTCTTTGATGACAGAGATATGACCTTGGTTCCTCCCTACAAGAGAAACACAGGGATGTGTTTCCAAAACTATGCACTTTGGCCTCATATGTCCGTAGCTGATAATGTCGCTTATGGATTGAAGCTGAAGCGCGTTGACGGAATGAAGTACACAAAATCAGCAATTTCAAGACGCGTTGATGAAGCCCTTGAACTCGTACGAATGGGTGATTTGGGTCATCGACACATTCACCAACTTTCTGGAGGTCAGCAACAACGTGTAGCACTAGCAAGAGCACTTGCTATTGAGCCTGATGTCCTGCTATTGGATGAACCGCTCTCAAACCTCGACGCAAAGCTTAGAATCGACATGAGAGAAGAGATAATTCGAATTCAAAAAGAGATGTCAATCACTACCGTATATGTCACTCATGACCAACACGAGGCATTAAGCATCTCTGACAGGGTGGCTGTAATGGATCTGGGTTATGTACAGCAGTTTGATACACCTCGTGAGATTTATGCCAACCCACAGACTATCTTTGTAGCAGATTTCATTGGCCAGTGCACCTTCATTGATGGATTTGTTGAAAGTGTTGGTGATGCTCTAACAGCTCGTATTCCTAATGATCAGTCAGTCATAGGTCGAACAACGATTGATGACTATCCATTTGAAGCAAATGAAATGGTTAAGGTAGCAATCAGGCCTGAAGATCTTCACCTTACACGAGAGAGTTCAACTGACAATGAGATTGTTGGTAAGGTTACTAGGACAATATACGTAGGAAATGCTTTAGAGGCTTATTTCCGTGTCGGAGATATTTCAGCTCAAGCTCTCCTTGATCCAGACTCCCAAATCAAAGAAGGAGATGATATCCATCTATTTGCTCCCATTGATGAAGTCATGATTCTCCCAGTTGGCGGAGTTGATGCTCTACGCAAGGTTCCAGGTCACCCCTTAGCTTTAGCACCTGCACCATCTAGTGTTTCCTCGGATGTCTGATAGCTACTGCGACGCCACGATTGAAAAAGGCCATCTCAGTACCGGTCATTAGAGCTCTCCCAGTACCCAAAAGGTTCTGAGCTTCATCCAATACTAAAACCTCTTCGCCTGCCTTCAATGTCACACTTGCATGCTTCACAAATTTCGCAAGAGCTGATTTCCCAGAAGCAACAAACTCAGAAACATCTGAATCAATAATCACTCTATAGGTTTCTTCAATTCCAGCGCGAAGGAGTTCCACACCTCCTAGATATGTAGGTGTCAGTAATCCTGTAGTGGGAACATTTGTGAAGAGTATCTCTCCTTTGTTTTTGCAATGCCTTATTTTCCCTGTACTTTTTGAGAGTTCGATCTGCAGGTCCTCAAGGTCAGCCAGTTTACCAGCATTCTCTCCCCATTGATACATTAAGAGAGCTCTCAGTTTTCTTTGTGTCCAAGAACTCCCGCCACTCTCCGGAGGTAATCTTTCAATTGCATCAGTTGCATTTGAAACGATATCAATAGAATAATCATCAACAATTGATGCAACAGCTGAATCTACATTAGTATCTCTCTTGAACCAGATTAATTTCTGATATTTGATCGTGTCAAGTATTTCTATTGTTCTCCTACTCACTATATTGACTGACTCTGAGTCCAGATTCTTTGGAAAGAGACACTGTTGCGCAGGATGCACATGTTCTAATTCCCAAGGTACAACACCCATTGGAGTCACAAAAAACAACACTAAAACGTCTGGAAACCTCTTCCGAATTTCTTTAATGATCACTTCAGATGTATCAGAGAACGGTCTGAGACCTGGATCTGTCACTAGTATCACAGTGTTTGTCTTCTTGTATGGATATCTTGAGATTAACCGTGAATGGAATCTAGTAATTTCAGGTCGTTTGGTAGTTTCAGGACCTGTATAGAAAATCGAAGTAGTCTTGCCAATAGGATCATGTTCTTCGAGTTGTGTGCTTTCCTCCATCATGACTTGCAATGCTTCATATAGGGTTGGGTGTCCACGGGCTCGATATGCAGCTAATTCAAACAGCTTCCCTTCTGCTATTGCTTGACGTACACGACGCATTTCAGATGAACTAACATACAGATTATGTTTCATCAGCATCAATTCACGATCTTCTTCGCTTGTGCTTTTGAGTTCGTCAATAGATGTTGAACTACAAATGGGACAACCACATGGAAGTTCATTCAAGTTATTCAAATGTACAGTACCCGATGGCAACAACATTCGTCCAGACTCTGCAAATTTCGCATAAGATGCAGAGTCAAAGAAATCACACCCCAGCAGTGCAGCTTGAGCAAAGAACATAGGATGTCCACACCCGAATAGATGCACTGGTCTATCCGGAGGCAAGTGCTTCTTTGCAGCCAGTGTGATTCTGACGATATCCGCATATCTATACTGTTCCATTAGAGGTACAACACCTCCAATTGGGTGTACATCAAAATCCATTATTGCGAGTGCTTGTGCTGCAGTCTCTCTGAGGTCTGAGTAGATACCACCTTGGACTGTTCCTGCAAGTGACATCTCCCCCTTTTTGTCTATTGAGAGTCTTGCTCTTTCAAGTGATTTCTGAACATCTTCTTCGACTTTTCCTCTACCAACATTGGGATCTGAGAAAACATCAAGTATTGTACCAATATCTGCACCTATGTCGCGTTGAAACTCTACAATTTCCACTGGATCAATCTCTTCATCAGGTAGACTATGAAAATACATCTGGAAGGTTCCTGAATCGGTCATTACAGGACCTGCAAAGTCAAGTAAAGAGTGAACACCCTCAGCTAGAGCTTTGTTTCTGAATCTTTCATGTGTGTTGATTATGTATGAGTTAGTGATGACCATTTGAAATCGATAATCATCCACTAGAGACTGTGGAGGTATGATTGATTTTCCCGGATGAACAACTGGCATAAGCAATGGAGTCTTTACTATTCCATGTTTTGTTGTGAATCTACCTAGACGTGCTAGACCATCCTTTGCTTTCATCTCGAATTGTGCCATGGGTATTCGAGTGGGTGACATATTCATCCAGCCATGAATCTTTCCTTCTGTCCCAATCAAATCGTTTAAGACAAGACTACTTACAGTTTTTAACAATGGTCGAAGCTACAGCATTACTTGTACAACGAAGGGCATATCAAGAGCCTAATCTTCTTAGTGAATTTAAGGCGCTAGCAAAGACTGCTGACTACGATGTCATCGGTCATTTTGACATTGTGAGCCCTCCTTCTGCAAGGTATGGCATTCGATCAGGCAAGGCTGATGAAATCAAAACATGGATTGGTTTGAACGAACCTGAGTTCGTTCTGTTCTCTCCTCACCTATCATCAGGCCAAGTTTTCAGATTGATGGAGCTTTGGGATACTGAAGTCAGAGATAGAACTCAGCTAATTCTTGAAATCTTTGATAGACATGCCAAAACGCCACAAGCTCGACTTCAAATCGAACAAGCTCGATTAAGATACGAATTACCATTCGAACGTCATCAGATAAGAATGCGTCTTCAGAAAGAACACACTGGAGACCGTCCAATCGCTGAGCAGATTGGTGCAGGTGAGGACCTGCTCAATCTACGGATGCAACAGATCCGTCGACGTCTAGCAACCATTAATGAAAAACTAGCGAAAATCACACAGGAGCAGACACTCAAGAAGAAAAGGCGAGTTGATGAGGGTTTTTTGGAAATCACCATAGCTGGATACACGAATGCAGGTAAAAGCACTCTTCATGATGCGCTCACAGGTTCTCAAGTAGAAGTTGCTGATGAATTATTCACCACACTCTCAACTAAAGCAAGTGAGCTAGAAATGCCGGGTCGTCGTGTAGTAATATCAGATTCTGTGGGTTTCATCAGCGACCTCCCGCAACCTCTTCTGCAGGCATTCAATACCACTCTGCTGGAGGTTTCTGATGCTGATGTCATAATCCTAGTTGTTGATGCCTCTGATGCTGTTGAAGAGATGGAGCGTAAAGTAGAATCTTGTCTTGAAACCTTTAACGAGATTGGAGCAAATGGAATTCCAATCATTTCAGCACTCAACAAAATTGACTTGCTTAGCGAAGATGAAATCGAAGATAGACGATTAGCTCTTCATATATTTTGCAAAGTTGTTGTTCCAGTATCAGCGCATCACCGCTCAAACCTTGATCTCCTGATAACAGCAGTGAAAGATGCGTTACCTCGGTTGCAGGAATATGAGATTCTTCTCCCATATGGTCATGACGGAATGTCAACCCTGTCATGGCTATATGAAGCAGCGGATATTGTAAGTGTGAAGTACAACAGTGAAAACATTGAGGTTGTGGCCAATCTTAGCATCGAGATTGTTCAAAAGTTGGCTAGAGAGTGTCCAGATGGAGAATTTCATCGACATATTCCTCAATGAAAGGTTCGGATACCCGTATCAAAATTGTTAACTCAATTTTATACCATACCTCTCTAGGTGTGAGTGATTGAGGCGGATACGGAGTGTTGCATCACTCAGTTGTATTATCCTAGTCCTCTTTTTACATCCCGTCAATGCAATTTCTATCGAAGTTCCAGCTGACCTTCAACAGGGGCCATTTGTTGACAAAGTTGTCTTCACGGTCATTAACGCATACGAATCGAAAATAAACGCTCTTCAATCTGGGACAATCGATTTGGATACTGGTTATATTAAACTCTCTGAATTGCCAGCGTTCACCACAAATCCATATACTGACGTGTTTGAATCCCCAAGAAATGGTTATGTACATATCACAATCAATTGTGCCCGCTATCCTTTCAGTATCAGTGGGTTTAGAAGAGCGTTTGCATATGCATTCAACAAGACCAAGGTCGTAAACGATATCTTTAGTGGACATGCATCACTACATGATTCGGTGGTGCCCTCAGTCAATCGATGGTGCGCAGAAGATTTCTTTGATTATCACTATTATGACGCAGAACCTGAGATTGGAAACAAGATCCTTGATGAACTTGGATTCGCTGTAGATAACACAACAGGCTTTAGAGAAGCACCCAATGGTGATCCTATCTCAATCACTGTTATCTATCACACCAATAGTATATTCGTAAAACATGATAGAAATATTGGTTTTCTAGATGAGATTGCAGGAGCAGCTGTAGAAGCTTTGCATTCTCTCAATCTTGATGCTAAACAAGAACGAATTGACTTCTATTTTGAACCATGGTGGCATCCGCCTATTAACAACGACTATGACATGGTAATTTATGAATCAGACTTTCAATATGATGACATAGATTGGTTAGTTACAGAATATGGAAGTCAGTATATTGGTGATGACTTTCACAATCCATCTGATTTCAGTAACGATACATACGACTCGTGGATTAGCCAGCTCCGATATGGCAAAACGTATGAAGAGATTTATGAAGCCTCAGTTGAGATGCAGAAGATTCTGCACTACAATGTTCCACGACTGGTCATATGTCAAGATTCTCTCGTGCAAGGCTATAGGATTGATCAGTTAGAAGGTCATATTGGCGATCTTCAAAGACAAATCTCAGGACTATGGACTTTGAGAAAAATTCGCCCCGTTGACAATTCATTCGGAGGAACAGTGGTTGTCTCCATGGATCAAGAGCCTGATTCTTTCAACATCTTTACAACGTACTCTCCATATTCGAACATGATTCTGGAGAATCTATATTCCTCTCTCTATTTACAAGATCCCAATATGAATCCTATTCCAGATCTAGCAGAATCCATGCTTGTTGAAACACACAGCAATAACCCCGATGTTCCATCGAACCATACGCGTTTCACCTTTGACATCATTCAGAACGCAACATGGAGCGATAGCGAACCTCTGACAGCAGAAGATGTCGCATTTACATTCACATACATCGACAGGAGTGGTGACTATGGCAATCCTGCTGCCGCTGAATTAGAGGGTTTTGTTGCTGCAGATGCGCCTACTCTATACACGGCGGTCATTGAGTTTGATTCGGAATCTTATTGGAACTTCGATCGCATTGCCTACACTTCCATCATCCCGGAACACATCTTCAATGGCCCTCTAGGCATTGGTTTCAATCACTGGAATATCTGGAATCCTGTGTTCAATCCCGAAGACCCTCACGTGACGTCTGGCCCATTCATTTTCACAAACCTTTCAGCTGGAGATTTCTACGAGTTAACGCAGAATCCTAATTACTACTGGCATCCAGATGTACCTCCAACCCCCTCTCCCACAACTTCAACTCCTACTCCAACAACATCTATCTCCAGGTTTCCGATTGAACTGCTCCTGTCTCTTGTCATGATGGCGTCAACAGCCACGATTGTAATAGTTGTTGGTCTAGTCATAGACAAATACAGACGAAAATGAAGAGTCTAACAAAACCAATTACGGGGGCGGAAGTCAGTCAGAATTGAGACTACTGGAGATCTGTCAACTACACTGGAGAGTACATTGAGGTCGTTGCCAATCTTAACGTTGAAGTGGCTCAGAAGTTAGATCGAGATCTGCCTGCTGGTGATCTGCGACGTTTGTCCTCTCGATGAAATGACTTCATTAGCCGAACCGAAAACATAAAGTCAATCCTCTGCTAGTACGATGGGGTGGATTGTGTTGAGGAGATCAAGGAGTGCACTATCTCCGTGTTGCATTTTTCTAATCATCCTTTTTCAAATTCCCCTTGTTGTTTGTATAGATATTCCTGAAGATATCCGTTATGGACCATTTATCGACAGGGCAGTCTACAAAGTAATAATTACAGATGACCAAAGAGCACTCGCACTTGAAGCAGGAGCGATAGATATTGGTAGCATCCATCAATCACAAGTTTCAACAATAGATGCTAATCTGGATATTGACATATTAGAATGTCTAAGAAATGGGCATTATTGTATAACTATTAATTGCAGTGAGTATCCACTAAACATCAGTGGCTTTAGACGGGCTTTTGCCTTTGCATTCAACAAGATAAAAGCGATAGACTACGTGTACGAAGGTCATGCAATCCTGCATGATTCAGTGGTTCCATCGACGAATAGGTGGTGTGCAGAAGATCTTCTTGAGTATCATTACTATGAGGCTGACATAGAGAGAGGTAATTCACTCTTGGATGAACTTGGATTCACGTTGAATACCACAACAGGATTCAGAGATGCGCCGAATGGCGAACCATTTACTGTGGAAGGTTACTACCTCGGCTCAAGCCCTGTTACAGCAGGGAAAATCGCACAGCTCGCTCTTGAAGCTCTTGACTCATTGTATATTCGTCATGATTGGTACTATCCATGGGGGTGGCCATGGACACCTCCAGATTCATATAGTATGACAATCATCCATAGGAGTTTTGAATATGATTCTATGGTCTGGGAAGATAGTTTCTCAAATTATAGAAATGATACGTTTTCATACTGGATCGATAAATATCATGATGGGAAGACATACGAGGAGGTCTTTGAGGCTTCAACTGAGATTCAGAAGAATTTACACTACAATGTTCCACGATTGGTTGTGTGTCAGGCAAACTATCTTGAAGCAGTTAGGAATAGCCAGTTCGAAGGCTATGTTGAAGACCAGAGCCGTTATTTCTCTGGTCCATGGACCTTGAGAAGAATCCACCAACTCGATGGCACTCATGGTGGTACATTTAGTCTCGCACTTGGTCAAGAACCAGACAGTTTCAACATCTATACTACTGGCTTATCATATTCACAGAAAATTATCGAGAACCTATACTCATCGTTATACTCGCACGACCCTAATATGGATCCAATACCAGACTTGGCTCAATCTATGCTTGTAGAAACTCATAGTGACAATCCCTCTGTTCCACAGAATCACACGCGTTTCACGTTTGGCATCTTGGAAAATGCTACATGGTCGGATGGTGAACCATTGACTGCGGAAGACATCGCGTTCACATTTTTATATATGCTAGAAAGCAGAGCCTTTGGCAATCCAGCTGCAAAGTCAATGAGTAACCTTTTCTCCGTATACGCCCCCTCACTGAATCAAGTTGTCTTTGAGTTCAGTAGCGAGTCATATTGGCACTTCAACAGAATTGCGTATGAATACATAATTCCAGAACACATCTTCACAGCAATTGGCTATTCAGGTTGGAATACTTGGAATCCTGTTTATAATCCGGATGAACCTCATGTTACTTGCGGACCTTTCTTGTTAACAGACTTTGAAGATGGAGAGTACTATGAACTGACCGCAAATCCGGAGTATCATTGGCTCCCAAATAGAACTTCATTGTCAACGTTGCCAACTTTCACAACCGTTTCGCAAGACCGAACAATACTATATGCCATATTCATAGCATATTATGTTGCTATTGTTGGTGCTATTCTAGTTCTGATACGAGAAAAAAAGTACCCTAAATAGACAAAAGCAATTTAGGGTAGCGCATCTCTCTCTCATTAAGAAAATAGGGAGATTTCGAAACTGCTGGAAACCCGCCTCAAACGAATGTTAGACGAAGGAGAATTCGTTGTAACAGCTGAAATTGGAGCACCACACGGAGCTGACTCGAATCTTATCATACAGCGTGCAGAGATGATACGAAACTATTGTGATGCAATAAACATCCCAGATAACGCTCGTGGTGTACCTACAATGAGTAGCAGTATTTGTGCAAACTATGTACTAAAAGCAGGCGCAGAGCCAATAATGCATCTGACAACAAGGGACCGAAATCGGATAGCAATTCAGAGCGAACTCTATGGTGCATATGCGATTGGAGTCAGAAATGTTCTGATTGTTGCAGGAGACCACACTCGCTATGGTTCTCATCCTAATGCAAAGATAGTCTATGATTTGGACACAATTAGAACAATAGAACTAATATCAAAACTTCCAGACGGGACTGATTTTGCGGGAAACGAATTGGAGGGTGTTCCTCAATTCTACATTGGTGCGGCAATCAATCCTAATGCCGAGTCAGTAGAAGAACAAGTACTCGAGGTCGAGAATAAACAGAATGCAGGAGCTAGTTTCTTTCAGACGCAAGCAATATTCGAGCCTGAAAGACTCAGGGACTTTATGGAATTATCATCAGGTCTGAACCTGAAGGTGCTCGCTGGAATTATACCTCTGAGAAACTTAGAGATGGCTGAATTCATGAATACTCAGATCCCGGGAATTGAGGTTCCAGATAAGATGATAAAACGGATGGAAATTGCTGGAAAGGGTCTTAATGCAGAGTCTAGAATTGAGGAAATGCAAAGGGAAGGATTAACAATAGCACTAGAAATAATGGATAGTGTATTAAGAATCAAAGGAATAAGTGGAGTCCATATAATGGGTGTAGGTTGGACTGAAAGCATAGTGGAACTCGTCAAAAGATCGAATTTGTATCCTAGACCAGAATGAGGTGAAACTACAGTGTTTGTATTCAAGAGAGAGCAACAAGCGTTCGATTTCGGAGGTGTGACCATAGGTGGCCATCCGGGAGAAAACCCTACTGTATTGATAGGTGGACTATTCTTCAAGGGACAACCAATCATGGAAAACACTCGGGAGGGCATTTTCGATAAGAACATTGCAAAAGAATGGATTAACACAGGATTATCAATGGTTGAAAAGACCGGCCATCCACTTGTCATCCAAGCTTACGGACGAACTCCAATGGCAATGGAAAATCACCTGTCTTGGTTATCTGAGAATTTTGATGGTCCCTTTATGTTTGAATCCACCAATGCAGAAGCTCGAATTCGTGCCATCGAATATTGTGATGAGTCAGGGCTATCGGCAAGGACAATCTATAATTCAATCAACCTATCGATGAAGGATAATGAGAAGGAGGTATTGAAAAACAGCTCCATTGACATGGCTGTGGTGTTGGGATGGTCTCCAAGAGCTACAACATTACCTGAAAGAATGGAAACAATAAGAGATGTTCTTATACTCGCGGAATCCATGGGAATTCAGAAAACCCTGGTCGACCCTGCAACAATGCCTATTGGAGCAGGTTATGGTCTTGAGTATAGAACGACATTGGCAATAAAATCCGAACTCGGACTCCCGACCTGTTTAGGACCGCATAATGCTCCTTCAGCATGGAAATTCCTCAAACAATCTAGCCTTGATACCGATACAATTCAGAGTGCAGCACTCGTTGCATCCACAATAGCAGCACAGCTATTTGCTACTGATGCAATTATGTTTGGTTCAATGATTCATACTAAGGAAGTATTCACATCTGTTGCTCTAATTGGAAATGCAATAGCATCAGCAATAGCCGAAGCAAACTTCGCCTTAGATATTGATAGACCTCTATTTGAACCACCAACAAACGAATAGGAGCGTGAGAAAAAACAATGAGCAGTGATCGTGAATGGCCTCCTATATCAGGTGATTTTGAGGTTGGAGATGACGCTCATTGTGTTGCGATTTGCACACTAGGCAAGAAGATTAGTGTGGACACAGAGTATGCAATAATTGGTACCTGCAAGACCGAGAATATCGGTATTGAGCGAGTCATTATCAATATCATATCAAATCCAAAAATACGATACTTGATTCTATCAGGACCTGAAGTTCCAGGTCACCTAACAGGTCGCTCTCTAAGAGCCCTCTATCAAAATGGTGTTGACCACGAAACACGTAAAATAATCGATGCTGAAGGTGCAATTCCATACATTGAGAACATACCACTCGAAGGTATAGATCATTTTAGAGATCAAATTGAATTAATCGACATGATTAACACGAATGACCCCGAAATAATAGGAGCCAAGGCAAAAGAGCTAGGAAAAACGAATCCTGGTGAATACCAGAAAGGTGCTATGTGGGTTGAATTTAAAATCTCATCCAAAAAATCTCCAAAGATATCATCAAGAGCTGATGTGATACTTCTTCCAGAATATGGTATCATCCTGGATTCAATGAGTTCCTTAGTTTTGAGTCAACAAACAAGTGCTATTGTATCAGATAATCCTACGTCGGTCCTAATCGAAGTACAAGATGATGAAACTGGCACAATTCTCTTCGGAAGGGAGGTATAAGATGTGTTTGTATTTGAGAAAGAACAGATAATCCACACTATTGGTGGAGTAAAAATCGGAGGCAATCCTGGCGAAACACCAACCGTTCTAGGAGGAACCATTTTCTATAGTGGACACAAAATAGTGTCTGATTCTAAAAAGGGTGTTTTTGACAAAGAGCGTGCAATATCTCTTATTCAAACACAAGACGAGATGTCCGCCACGACCGGGAATCCTGCGCTTATTCAGATTTTCTCCGAGTCTGAATATGCATTAAAGACATACATTGATTTTGTATCTGACCTATCTAACGCACCTTTTCTAATTGACTCGACAGATCCTTTGGTCCGCATTGCAGGTTTAAGGTATGCAGAAGAAGTTGGCCTTCTTGATCGTGCAATCTACAATTCCATCAATGTGTCAGTAACAGAGGAGGAGATAGGTGCTCTAGGCGAAGTGCAACCAGAAAGTGCAATACTTCTTGCTTTTAATCCACAGGACCCATCCATCGCAGGTCGAAGGGCTGTATTAGAGAAGGGTGTTTTGACACTGAAAAAGGGTCTGATTGATCTAGCAAAAGAGCTAGGCATTACAAAACCATTGATTGACACAGCTGTGACGGCAATTGGAGCTGGTGCTGGATCTGCAGCATCTTTTACATTCGTATCAAAAACAATCTATGGACAGCCTACTGGTTCTGGAGTTCATAATGCACCATCATCTTGGACATGGCTACGAAAGCAGAAGAAGATCGACCGTGAGGTTTTCTTCACAGCTGATGTTGCATCAAATCTCATTGTGCAGATGATGGGAGCTGATTTTGTGCTCTATGGTCCTATTGAAAATGCTAATCGTGTGTTTCCTGTGATTGCAATGGGCGATATCTTTGCAGCCGAGTCCTCAGAATTAGAGTTTGGTGTGACACCTCCTGACAGTCATCCCTTCAAAAAACTGATCTAATCAGGAGGTGGTTATAGTGCTGAAGAAAGTCAAAGTTCTCCGACCTCGATCGATTGGAGTATCTTCTCTTCGGAAGGGACCATTTTATACGGTTGCATCAGTTGAACTAGGAAATACAACGACCAAGTGCATACTTGTAACGACCAATCTTGAAACTGCAGAAATATTCGAGATCGATAAAGAAATTCGTTTAACAAGAGATGTTCGTCCTCCAAAACCTGACGAATCCGTATTTGGTAAAACAATCTTCGGAGTCAACCTTACTCGAAACTCAGTATCAGAAATGATTGCTGACGTATTAATCACAGTTCTAAATCGGGCGCGACTAGATATAGATAGAGACCTTCATTTTGTTGTCAGGTCCACTGGAGTTACAGCAGGGTTCGCTCATCCTTCAGAAGTTGGGATTATTGTACAGGCTCTTGCTGATGGATGCCTAAATGCTGGTGTTCCTCCTCGCAAGATGACAGCTTCTCTCACTGTTGAGAACCTCCCCCCAAGTTTACAGGGCTTCACATGGTTGAAGAAAGTCTATTTTGATGGTGCTGTTGCAAGTTCTTTACCACCTTCAGAAACTGATATCGTAGCAAATGAGATGGAAGGAGAATTAGTCACTGCTGGGATTAAAGGTGCTGCGAAAAGCACTAACATTGATTTTCGAAACCCTGTCATGACTCTTGATTTTGGTACAACTCTCGCTGGTCGAATTACAGACAATAGCTTTCCTTATGCCAAAACAATTGGTTCTTTTGCTGGATTAGCTGGTGCAATTCCTGACTCACTGGTCCGTCTATCTGGTTTGGTCCCTTTGAAGAATGGATCAGTTTTAGATCTTCCACGTTCAAAAAAGTCGAAAAGTGTGCAGATTGAAGAAACCTGGATTACTGATGTTGAGAAACACATCAGAATTGAAAAGGTCAAACACACAGATACAAGGTTTGGAACTGTTCCAGTTAATGGAAAATCAGCAGAGGATTCAGGAGTGCTGTTGATTGGGGTTGATGTTGGTAAAAATGGGTCAAAGTTGAAAGAACTAGAAAAAATTGGTGAAGTTGTTGTCAAAGAGGCTGGAATTAACACACTCCTTGCAGTGATAGATCACATTCAGACAAACATCGTACAAAATCTTCTCTCACTGGTGGAATCAGAAGGCCTCATTTTTGAAAATACTTCACTAGGTTTAACTGGCCGCTCAATAATAACTGGTGATAAACCAAAGTTAATTGCTAACACTCTTGAACTGAATAACGGGGAATTATGGACCTCGTCACATGACCTTCTCTTTGTCGAGGATGGCTTAGCAATGGGTGCTGCAGTGGCTGCCAGATGCATGAACTCAATGGGAACAATTCGGAATCCTATGGGTGGTCGAAAAGGCGACAAGTGCATCATGGCTGAGAGAAGAAAGCTTCAGAAGAAGCGACATGGATGACTTTATCTTGTGGTCACTGATAGGCTCTTTTTGGTTTGCAGAATGAATATTCTTCCCATTAAGACTCGGATAATTACGCCAGCTGATAACATCCTCGATGTGATTTTGAAAGGGATCGAAAATGCGGGACTTGAATTAAAGGATGATGACATCTTAGCAATTGCAGAAACGCCCTTAGGGACAACTGAGGGGAGGATTGTAGCACTATCTGATGTGAAACCAACAGAGCAAGCCAAAGAATTAGCACAGCGGTATGATATGCTTCCTGAAGTGGCCGAGCTTGTCATCAGAGAGGCTGATGATATTCTTGGAGGGATTCCACATGTGGTTCTCACAATCAAGAATAACACTCTGATGGCAAATGCAGGCGTTGATAAATCAAATGTGCCACCAGGCCATGCTTCACTGCTTCCAATCGACCCACGGAAAAGCGCTGAAAAACTACGTAATGAGATTAGAAGTCGCCTCGAGAAAAAGGTAGGAATTATTATTATTGACAGCCGTACCCAACCATTGAGATTGGGAAATATTGGAATGGCACTTGGAGTTGCTGGATTCTATCCAGTTGCTGATGACAGAGGCAGAAAAGACTTGTTCGGTAATGAACTACGCATCACACGTCGAGCCATTGCAGACAATCTTGCATCTGCTTGTACCGCAGTGATGGGTGAATCTGATGAGTCGATTCCAGCAGTGATTATTCGTGGTGCTCCCGTTGAGTTTGTTGACAAATCATTTGATTCTGCAGAAATGTGGATTTCTCCATCAGAATGTATGTATATGGCAATCTTTGATGAATGGAGAAGTACCAGAACTACTTGAAGCACCTCAAATCGATACAAGCTGACAATCTTATTTAGGCCAATTAGAATGAGATAACAGTAATGGATATGAAGTTCACACTCAAAAAATGAAGAGTTTGAGTCTTGTGCTTGTTCCACTCCGTGTATTTCATTAGGAGGATACATTGTTTGACAAAGAAGACAGTGCTCATAGATGTAGCAACCGCTGGCGCTTCAGGGGATATGTTCCTCTCTGCTCTCACAGATCTCATCGGTGAAGATGATGCTCTACTTCCTGTTGCAGCTAGTCTTCTTATCTACGATCCTTCTTTTCGATTAAACATAGTTTCTCACTCACATGCTGGTACCACGGGTCGCAAAATCGAGATTTCCCAAAATACCGGGATTCGGCTCACTCCTACTTCAATAAGAGAGGTGCTCCATTCTGTTGCTGAAGAGGTTGAGCTCTCTGAGGATGGGAAAAAACTCGCTGAAAAAGCTCTAAACGAGCTTCTTGAAGCTGAGAGCCGAGCTCATAAAAAGCCAATTGAAGAACTTCATCTTCATGAAACTGGGTCTGTTGACACGATTCTAGATATTGTAGGAGCTGCATATCTTCTTGATAGGCTTGGGCTTATAGGAGAGGCTGAATTTCTATCAACTTCTGTAGCAGTAGGTAGCGGAACCATTGAAACAGAACATGGTCCTCTCGAAGTTCCTGTACCTGCAGTTGCTGAGATGTTAACTGCGAACGATGTTCCTTACCATGAAGGAGATGCAAAAACAGAAGTTCTGACGCCAACCGGAGCAGCTATCCTTGTTGCAATCACAGACAGATTTGTGGATTCGCAAGAAGATTTTGTTGCACAGAATCAGGGGTTTGGCTTTGGTGCACGTGATCTTGGCAAAATCCCCAATATGATGTCAATCGTAATTGGTGAAACAGTTGTTCCAGAAGACGAGGTTACCAAACCTGCTAAGGAAGAGCCCAAGAAGAAAGACAAGAAACCCACCAAGGAAAAACCTGCTAAAGAAAAACCACCCAAAACTGAGGAAGCACCAAAAGAGGTCGATGGATGGAACGAGGATGACGTAATTGTCATTGAAACCAATGTCGATGATGTCGATGGTGAAACGCTAGGCACACTGTTTGATACTCTTCTCGATGAGGGATTGGCTTACGATGTGACCATTATTCCCGCCATAGGCAAGAAGAACCGACCCTGTTATGTCGTCAAAGTAATTGCTGCCAAGGCTGGTCTAAAGAGCATAGCTGATGTGATGATTAGGAACCTTGGAACAATTGGAATTCGATATACTACTTGGCAAAGGCTCAAAGCTATTCGTGAAACAATTGTGTGTAGTCTCGAAATTGATGGTACAGAATACATGGTTCGTGTGAAGGTCTCTCGAAGCATTGATGGGAGCATTCTAAGCATAAAACCCGAAGCTGATGATGTATTCCGTGTTTCAAAAGAAACAGGAATCCCTGTCCGTGAATTGAGACCCCGAATTGCGATGCAGGCTCATGCTGTGACTGAATAGGTCACACATTCTTGATGAGAACTGTCTGCTTCGAATCTATTTCATGCCTTAAGTTAAGATACTGTGCAGGTACTAGACTTTCAAAGGCACGCTCACAAAGTTTCGCATAGGCCGTAGGGTCGTATCTCGTTGATTCGTTGAATAGCTCCAATGCGCACACTCTGCGCAGGGGGTTCTCCGAGTCCGCAGATGTCATCACGTACCGAACCTTTTGGCCCGCATGCAACTCTCGACCCGCTTTGACTAGTTGTTGGGCAACCACGGCTGCCCTCGATGTAGCGCGGTACTCATGGGGATTTCTTGTGAGTGTGGAATTGAGAATCAGGTCTCTGAGATCAACATCGTCATCATGAAGTCTGTTGATGTACTCTTGGCATACCATGTATGCACTTGATATCTGTTCAAGAAAACCTGCTTTGTCATGGCCACGTGAAAGGGTCTTGATCATCTCTTTCTGACAGTCCCCGACATAGAGACATGTGTCCCGTCGACGGGTTTCAATCCCTCGCGTCTTTATTCCTCCATTCCTGTAGACTCCATAATACCGGTTCAGTGGGGCAATCGAGGGGTGCAGACGAGAAGATGGAATGACCATCCATCTGTAGATTCCTTTGGGTGACATCTTGATGTCGACATTTTTGGTCACACGCTCGCAGAACTCAACCACACTGTCATATTCCAGTTCTCCTTCAGCTTGAAGCCAGACGGAGTCCACAATACCATGAATCATCTCAAGCCCCATCTCTTCTCCAATCTCCTGGGTCCTGAGCATGACATCTCTTGCAAACGCGGTAACTGCAGTATGAGCCTCAACCCTCCCGAATTTTGCGTTCTTGAAGCCAAGATAGCCAAAGCATGATACCAAAACCCCCTTCAGAGTGTTCTGAACAAACTCGTACTTCTTGGCATCTTCACCCTCCTCTATCAAATCCTTGAACTTCATCCGTCTGTTCACAAGTAGCCTCAATGACTCTGAAACAATCCCTCTCTTCCGCGTACAGATTTTAAAACTCAGCTCAGGAACTTGTATACAGTACTCTCTGCCATAGGGACAGTCAGCTCGGGTACAGATGGTTTCAGGGCTTATGTTCTTGTTGACCATGAGCGTAGGGTACATTGATGAGAAATCACACTCTGCAACGTTTTCATAGATGTCTGGTCGTGGCTGGAGAATCAGTCCCCCTCTATCGATGGCAGCTAGTTCATTCAGTGACTTGAGAAACTCAGGGTTTCGTTTGACTGGAGGTATGAGGATGTCCATTTTGAAGGCATTGTAGTATTGTACAGCTGCATTCACTCCACCAATTGTCATTCGTGAAACTCTCTGTGGTCGACCCAATGCAAGACGGCAACTCTCCACTACTCCCTCCAGCCCCACCGGTGAGAAGAAGTGCATACCTGTCTTTCCCCTGTCAATATGGATTCTTCCGTTCAATGTGACTTGTGTTCCAGATTTGAACACAATCCGGTTGTACTGCCAGAACGACTGAGGCTCCTTGTATGTTACCTTTAATGGCGAG
This sequence comes from Candidatus Thorarchaeota archaeon MP11T_1, assembly GCA_002825515.1. The sequence goes on from PJET01000108.1 coordinate 21,818, forward strand.
TCATCCCGTGAGAGTCTCAGCTCCATCCCATTAACTTTCGCGCGCAGACTCAGGTATCTGAAGAGGCTCTCATCTCCTCTCCTCGTAACTATGACATCCGGATCTATCTTATCGATTATGCTCTGGAACCTGTAGAGAATACTTCTTTCTTCTTCATCCTCGATGCGGATTGTTTCTCCTCTGTAGTAAACTTCAATGTGGTGAATCCCATCCTCCATCCTAGGAAAAATCTGTTCGGTGTCTAGAAACACCTCAAACCCCAATTCTTCGAGCTCGGGAATTTCATACTTCGGGTCTTCTCGCTCATCAAGACATTCGACGTCTACAATCTCATCCCCCCTAAGCTCAAACGCAACGCGTCCAAAAGCGAACATGTCCTTGGCAATGAAGAACTGATGGACTGGGTCAATGTCAGCATGAAAAACTGTTGCTCCTGGTAGTTTCTCGAGGTCTCTTGCCACCTCTCGCTGAGCATCCGGTGTAGTGAACACCTGCAGAACTGAAGATTTTTCTTCGTCATAAACACTGGTGTATTTCTTCACAATTTCGGTGTGTACTACCTTAGGATGTTCCAAGACCGCACAAAGGATGTCATTCTTGCTCCAATCCCTATTTCTCATCAGGTCTGTACTGACATACACAGAGGGCTGAAATCCACGATAGGTATAGCCCTTGGTCCTTCCCTCGCTCTTGATCCAGAGAGTCAGTGCCCGCTTCTCCTGGTCCACGCTGCAGTCCAAGAGCCATCCAGTCTTCCTCATTCATCATCACTTTTTACCGATCTTTTCTTCCAAGATCTGAACCCTCTTCTGAATCTCATCAAGATCTCCGAATATCTCTAGGACAGCAGAAAGCAATATGACCTCAATGATACGTGGTGTCACCATCATTGTACCTGCATCTGCAAACCCTCTTGCACAGTCGAAAATACGGTCAAAACGGTCTTTCTGGGATGGTCTAAGGGTCCGTCTGAAGTCCTTCCACCGTGCCTCCTCAATCCTAACCGCATCTCTATAGGTGCGGACTGTTCGTCCCACAGGTCTTCATCCTCTTAGTGGCGTTACCAACAGTCCAGAGGGCGGTCTCTGGACTGTAAGCCCGTATATTACAACCCAGTTGATTGTGGGTTTTTTGGAATTCTTTAGTCCATCCAAATGTATGGCGCTGAGGGGGACAGTCTCCCGAAAGTAAACACTCATCAAAAATAGCCCGTTGATTCAATCGGCATAGACTCAAATAGCAGAAATATCAAATACCGCGCTAGTGTCCAGAAGACACTCCACCATTCGGGTGACAAATCATGGTCACTGCATTGTTCAAGGTTGTATTGATGGGAGATGGAAGTGTTGGCAAGACCAGCCTCCGCCGAACCTACATGGGAGAAGGATTTAGAGCCAACTATATGATCACCATCGGTGCAGACTTCGCCGTCAAGAAGATGTCTCTCGAGGGCGGTCATGATGTGAGCATTCAGATCTGGGACTTAGCTGGTCAAGAACACTTCAAAAGCGTGCGTTCTACGTTTTATAAAGGTGCACAGGGAGCATTAGCAGTATACTCAACAGTCGAAAGAAAATCCTTTGATAACCTCATGAATTGGGTTGAAGAATGCTGGACCAACGCAGGAAAGAAAATACCCATTGTTTTGATCGCCAACAAAACAGACCTACGTGACCAATTCAAAGACAACCCTGTGATGGCTCAAACACTTGTGACCACAGAAGAGGGACAGCAATTAGCCAATAGGATTGCATCTCAGGGAGTTATCACTTCATTTCTGGAAACATCTGCAAAGACAGGTCTTAATGTTGAACCAGCATTCCTCGAGCTTGCTATCAAGATTCTTGAAGCTGGTGGACTAGCCTAGCGGATATTCTTTGGTCTAAGCTATGCTCACTCGAGGTGATTACCACTCATTCATCTTCATTATTTCAACGAATTCAATACCAACACGGTGTTCGCCATCAGGAAAATCAAAAGTATCAATCTTCACCAATATCTTTCTCCCACACACTCCAAGCATATACATAGTCAAGTGTACTGGTTCAAAATTATACAATAGCTCTCGGAGTTTGTAGATTTTCTTATTTCCAACACTCTTGATAGCAAATTTCTCTAGAGACTGAAAACTCTCTTTTGCTTTCCATTTTACAAGGTCTTTTTCATCATAAGCCATCGGTTCCAACATTCTCTCAAACTCCAACAACTAGATTATTTGTTTAAACACAGATGACCACTATCACGTTAATTTTTCTGTTTAATCTTAGTCGATTTCAATAACGCCAAGCTCCCTCTGGACTGCTTCAAATAGCACACTTGCCAGGGTGTGCAGTACTTCTGGATCTTCAGAGAGGACATCAATCCTCAACTTTGAAAGATCATCATTGAGTCGTCCAACAAGTGTGAGAGTGACTACCAATTTGGTTCGATGAATTCGTCCTGTCGCTGCACCAGATATTATACCCATGAACATGTTCTCTTTCTTTGTACTCTCAGACTGAATCAAATGAAGATTCCAGTCTTGAAAAAGATCTTTGAGAATATCAAAAAGCTCTGCTGCTTCTACAGTCAGGGAATGTTCTCTGTTCCATTCTTTCATCTCGGATTTCAAACTGAGCATCTCTTCTGGTGTCATCTCTAGCGGAACTACTTGTTCAAAGAGTGACCTTACAAAGATGTTGCCTGAGATTGCTGCGATATCTTCACCTTTTGAATCAATAAATTGAACTGATGTGACGAATTCTCCCTCGACTATTTCGTCGGTTACTTTGAAACCAAAGATTATCGCTTCACTACCTCCCGGTTCAATTGTTTCAATACTCTGGCTTAGCGAGTCAATAGGTTTTAGACTCTCATTCGGATAGAGCAATACTTTGATGGAAACCTCATAAATTGGTTCTAGGCTATTATTCTCTATAGTCATACCAAATTCAAGACTTTCTGGAGCAGCCGTATAGGTACTGACCACCTCCACATCTTCCGACGTTTTTAGCGGTATAACATCTGTATCAAGAAGTATTTCCGCTGGATTCTCCCATTTCTCTGGAATTCGAGTTCCATGGTCCTTCTCTATGGCATTTTTCTCAAGCCAATCTAGGGAATATTTGATTGCATTTTTCACAGTTTCATTATTATCAACCAAGTATGGTTTGAGAATATCAATCGCTTCTTTGTCTTCAGTGTAGGCTAGCATTCCTGCAGCTACTGTTCGAACCATCGGGTTCTCGTCATTTAGAGATATATCCAGTGCTTCGAAGGCCTCTTCACCAAACTCCCCAAGCCTACAGACTGCCATTAATTTAAGGTCGTCTTCTCCAGTCAGAGCTGCATCTTTGCAGGCTTGAATACTAGTTAGATTGGCCAACATCTTGTTTACAGTATCATCAGGTTTCTTCATTATTAGCTTCATCGCTTTTTTCAACCGGTCGACTGTATCACTTCCGCCCAAAGCTGAATCAATGGAACGATCCGTTTTCTTGACCAAGAGTTTTCCCCCTGTCGAAGGCTTGAGTGACAGAAGATAATGATATTTGTGATGTGACTTAGTTTGTTGGTGCGCTAGGTCAATTCAGAAGAAAAACCTGAATTATTGACATATTAACAACACTTTTACGCTGACTAAGTTTCGACGCATCAAAAACGGTCATCTGAGTGCGTGACACAAATGGAGATTCAAGAAACTTCGATATTTCTGAAACCAGTAATCCTGAAAGGTCAAGCTGACCATGGATCTGAGGTAACTCGAAGGTTTGTTATGAATAGAGTCGGACGCATGTTTGCTGCAGCATTGCAGGATCGAAGTATTCGACTGTATGCAGCTGATAGCGGTGAAGAGATGCAAAGGATGCAAGATGATTTCTTGTGTACTTCTATTGCCTTTAGTCCAAGAGGTGATATCGTCGCTTCTGGAAGTGTTGAACGCGTTGTGAAACTCTGGGATATTAAAACCGGAGATTGTCTTGCAACATTGAAAGGTCATGATTATCCAGTTCTTGCACTTGCTTTCTCTCCTGATGGCAATGAATTAGTTTCTGGAAGTGGCGATACAACCCTAATGATTTGGGATACTGAAAATCATTCACAACTTCATCATATGAAAGGACACGGGTTCTATGTCGTAACATGCGACTGGGACCCGAATGGGAATCGAATTGTTTCAGGATCTGTGGACGCAAATATCTGTGAATGGGACTCAAACTCTGGTAGAATGATTCATCGCCATAGCGAACATCGTGCAGCAGTGCAACAAGTCCGTTTTACTCCAGATGGATCTCGCCTCGCATCAGGTTCATCTGACCTACACTTGATTCTTTGGAACTCATCTGGAACACCTATGAAGGTAGACCATATACTTCAAGGCCATAGTACAGAAGTTCGAGCTCTCTCCTTTAGTGAGGATGGTAAATACCTTGCCTCTGGATCCAGTGATAAAACCATCTATCTCTGGGATACTGAAAAATTATCTATACAAGGAGAAGCCACAACCATGGGTGAAATTGATGGGATTGAGTGGTATCCCAAGACTTCTTCTTTCCTGACTGCTGATAATTCAGGTGCTATCATTCGATGGGAAGTGACTGACCTGGCAGCTACAATGGCTCCCTTTGAAGCACTCTTAGAGGAACTCAAATCTAAACTAAGCTCTGACACGAGAGATGAATATATCAAAAGATTTGAAGACCTCTGCGCTAATTATGATGAGGAAACTTTAGCAACCAAGAAAATTTTCTATCTAGTATGGCAATGTAAACGCGAATTGGGTCTATTGAAAGGAACAACAAGGAAAACCTAACGATTGCTAGGTTGATGTCGTCTGACTGGTACTAGTAGATTCTTCAATCATCTTCCTACACAGATTGGCATAAGCTTCTTCCACATTCTCTCCAGTTAATGCACTAGACTCGACATACATGAAACTGTTGTTATTCGAGTATTCTTCTCCCTCTTCTGTAGCGACAACACGACTGTCTTTCAGATCTACTTTGTTTGCTACTACAACTAAGGGTATCTCCTTCTGTAAATTACCAAAGGCTTCTTCCTTCCAGTTATCTATATTGAGAAATGTCCGTCTTCTAGTCACATCATAAAGCAAGAGACCGCCTCTAGCACCTCTATAGAATCCTTGTCTTACAGATTCAAATCTTGGCTGACCTGCAAGATCCCATATCTGCAGAGTCACCTGGACATTCAAATCGTCGAGTTGCAGTCTTTTGATTGCAAAGTCACTCCCGATGGTGCGTTTGTAGTCTGTATCGAAGAAGTTCTGGGTAAATCGAGTTGTCATAGCAGTCTTGCCTACAGCACCGTCTCCAAGCATGACAATTTTGTAGCGGTACTCAGCAAGCATGAAACTCATTCTCCGTACTCATCTTCAAAAGCCGAGGACATTTAAATCTCTACTGTCATTGATTCAATCTCACATTGTTTATTAGGGAAACGAATAACTCGAGGATAGACCGTTGGTTAAATGGAGATAATTAGAATGAGTCGTCCTGACTACAGTGTTCTTCCAAAGATTCTTGAGCAAATGAATAAAGAGGGCGGATTCACACTCGCTGCTCTAGTCAGAGATGATGGGTTCTCTATCGCCTCAGCGGTTTCTTCCGGTGCTGATAGAGATGTTGTTGCTGCAGTTTCTGGGTTCATCTCAGACTCAGCTGAGAGAGTGCGAAAAGAATTGATGCTTGGCGACATCCGGGATATCAGCCTCAGATGCACGCAAGGAAAAGCAGTGTTCAAGAAGATTGGGACAAGTGGAAAACAAGCACTCATTTTAGCAGCAGTCATGCCACGTGGTGTAAGATATCATTCGCGACCAATCGGAAAAGCAGCAACGAGGATCAAACGTCTTTTGAAGTACTGATATTACCCCTGTAATAGCAATCACTCAAATTGAGCATATGTCGACACCCTCAAAACATTCAAGTGACATATATCTCATTGAACCTTGCCGTTTCTCAAACCTAGGAGTGCTGCCATTTGTCGGACAAAGAGACACGCGAGACATCGACTGAAGACGACGACTCGGAAACCATTGAAGTCGTTTTCTTCAAGTCCGACTCTTGCGCATTTTGTCCACGGGCAGAAGAGGTAATAAGAGAAACAATTGAAAACTTTGGCTCTGACGTATTTACATTGAAAGTGATTAACGTCAGTGAGAATCCAGAGGCTGCTGAAGAGTTTGGTATCTTTGCTCTACCAACCGTGATGATAGGTGGAGTATCAGTGACCGGTATCCCTGAACCAGACTTACTAATGAAGATGGTTCTCGGGGCTAAAGTTCTGACGAAAAAGAAGGATGAATCGAAATGAGCGACAGTACAATAGATCGAGTAAAAACTGGCATTCCCGGCCTCGATGAATTGATTGAGGGGGGTTTTCCTAGAGGTGATACAATCCTTGTCGCTGGAAAAGCTGGGACCGGAAAGAGTATTCTAGCTACTCAGTTCATCTATAAGGGAGCAACTGAGTATAATGAACCCGGTGTATTAGTAACCCTTGAAGAACCTCCTCATCTTATCAAGAGGAACATGCTTCGATTTGGTATGGATCTCGAGAAGCTTGAGAAGGAAAAAAAGATATCACTAGTAGATTTGTCACCATCCAAAGAAGTAGCTCCAGTCACTATTGGAGAATATCCAAGTTTTGATCTTTCTGGTTTGGAGGCCATAATTCTCAATCACGTGAAGAAACTAGACGCAAAACGCGTTGTTCTTGACACGCTCTCAATTATGGCATACAAGTTCAAAAGCAGAGATATTCTTCGAGAGGAATTCTTTAAACTTGCTGCAAGTATCACCAGGACTGGCTGTACACTTCTTCTTACAAGCGAAATTCCAGCTCAAGAGCAAGGGTTCGGCGTATTTGACATCGAAGCCTTCTTAGCATCGGGTGTTATTGTACTTTACAACGAGAAAATAAGTGACACATCACGGTCTCGTTCGATTGAGGTTCTCAAACTGAGAGGCTCAAAACATAGTTCAAGGATTCATTCCATGAGAATAACTGACGAAGGAATCCGAGTATTCCCTGGAGAAATCAGTCCTGGGCGTTAATTGGAAAGATAGCGAGGATCATAAAGTGGTTGAGAATCAGGATGCACAAAAGGTGGTGCAACCACCATCCAAAGCCGCTCCTATGATTGGCGATCTTGTCAAATTTGGTCAACTTACGCAAGTATCTTACATGTTGGTGGGTCCTCTTGGGTCAGGGAAGACCACCTATGCAGAGGCATTCCTCGCAGAAGGAATCTCATCGGGTTTTCCAGCAGTATTTGTCACCACCGATGTTTCTCCACGAGTCATACGTAATGATATGAGTCGTCATGGTTGGACAATGGATGATGAAGAAGCATCAGGCAAGTTCATCTTCATTGACGGATACTCGGAGCGAATGGGTGCACCAACTCTTGGTCCTGCAAGATCTTTAGCAAAGGTGGACGATATCAGTGAACTTGGAATAGTCCTATTAGAAGTTCTTGAGAATCTTGTTGTTGCACGTGTTGTAGTTGACAGTCTTTCCACCTTGATTCTACATTCCACTCCTGCCACAATGCCACGAGCAGTTCAACGATTGAGTGGCAGGATTAAACAGGCATCACATAGTATCATGTATATTCTTGAGGAGGGCGTACACGAAGAGACAACATATGCTACTTTTTCCTACTTAGCTGATGCCGTTTTGAGGTTTAGAATTGATGATAGCGGTCCTATACCCCGCCATCAACTCAGAATGGAGCGTATGAGAGGGACTGACACCTCTCGGGAGTGGCATGATTTCATAATCCAGCGATAATTGTTTTCTGTGAAACCTTTAAAGCAGGAAAAGAGAGCAACCATTGGCAGGAGAGGTCCTATTGCACGAAATGCTGATAGCTACATTGAGAGACATACTCTGCGCAAACCTGTCTCTCGATGATGGCCTCTCAGCGGTTCAGAATATTCCATTCGATGATAGTGCTGAAGCAAACACACTCTATGATACAGCACGTGCAATTGAGGAGATAATTCTTCGTAGACCCGGGCTTGCTAGTGCCAAGCTTGCTGAATTATCAATTCGATTATCCTTCCACAAGAACCGCGTGATTTCTGAACTGCTCTTGCTGCTTGATACGAGATACACTAACAGTTTTAGACGCACGGAATACGAGCTTCTTCCAGATGTTGAAGCTATACCAAATCTCATTGATTTACTCGGTGAGCTTTCACAAGCACTTAGTTCTTCAATTCGTCTTAATCTTAGACCTCTACTACCTTTCTTGGCAGATGAGGTTCTTATGACACTTAATTCGATTTTTGATAGACGTCATGAGGGAACCACAAACCTTGCCTTATATGAGGTACACAATCTCGCATGGGTTTTAGCTGAGGAAGGCTTCTTTGAGGGCGCTGAATTACTTCTCAATCGGTTGATTGAGATAAGCAAAGAGATTGGTTTGAAAGACTTTGAATTTGAGTTGACATTTGACCATTCCTGTGTTCTGACAGAACTCCGACTATTCGAAGATGCCCGTCAGCGGCTGAAGGATCTAGAACAGAAGGCTAGATCAATGAATGATCCCCTTTGGCTTGCAGCAATAAACCTCCAACTGGGTGTTAATGAAACACGAGATGACTCCGTCTCGCATTATACCGCACGTGATATTAGTGACAAAGCAGCAGAACTCTATGATTTGGCTCTTAGTGCTAAACTTGTGGGAAAAGATGAAGTTGGGTTAGCTCACCTTGTGATTGGTTCTAGTATCTTGGCAAATGGTTGGCGTGAGGGTGTTCCACAAGCTATTGATCGATTGCAACTCGGACTCAAGATTTTCCAAAGTATAGACGAACTCGATACAAGTCATAAAGTGCACATGTTCAAAACTCAAGCAGGACTTGGTTTTGCTCACGGATTACTTAGCGATCATGAGAACATTACGAAAGCCATAGAATATTTTGAAGCGGCTAAAGAATCACTCTCGGATTTGAAGAATGTTTATCCTGATGTTGACCTTGAAGCCGCTAGAACCGAGAATGCAATTGGTTGGGCATGTCTCTGTACAGAATGTGATGAGTTTTGGCCAATTGGTATGGAGGCTTTTGAGAAAGCTGTGAAACTCAGAGAGGATCTCTTCGCTGAAGGACGTGTATCAGAAATTGAGCTCATCGGGACTCGGATGGGATTAGCACTTTCAAAGATGCGTGTTATAGAAAGGTCAGATATGAATATCCAAGATCCTCTTCGCGAGATTCTTGTGCAATATGTACCTCTCTTTCCAACTGATAATCGTGCTTTTGTAGAGGTGGCAATTGCAACCTATAATGTCGTTTGGTTGCTAACTCGACATGGAGGCACCATTCCACCTAGACTCATGAGGCTTCTAGAAGATATCGATAGGCTACTTATTGATGTACAAGTGGATGATAATTCAATCTTCATCAATGGGGTATCTCTAGTTGTGCCATTCATAGAGAGTTCATGGAATATTCTTCTTGAGAGATCCAAGACTATGAGTCAAAGTGGATCAGAGCTTGCTGATGTGGCTGGATTAATTGCTGCTCTATCAACTGCCAAGATAAATTTGAGCGCGCTAAACCTTGAGGTTGGTGGACGTATTCAACCTCCTGTGGATGATTCAGTCTTGGAAGCCGACCCTCTTTTAGCTCAGTATTGGTTAGGTCAGACATATCTTGTTCAGACGATAAGAGCATTTTATAACAACAAGGACTACTCTGAATTGGCTACAGGCTTCTACGGAGCTGCAATTGCATTTGGTGATGTTCTTCGAATAGAACCATCATTTCCTGAGTCTTCAGAGTTCATTAAAGCTGCTTCGTCATCGATATCAAAGCTTTTACGTCGTTTTTCATTAGCACTTGAAAATCACTATGCCGCATATGTAGACAGGAGCAAGTTTCCTGGTACTCCTGTGGTATCAGATCAAGCTCAATATGACTACCTTTTGGCTGAGGATTGGCTTGGCCTAATCAAAATTGCTAACGCCTATCTTCAAATGGTCGAACAATCAGAAATGGTTGAAGCACAGCCCTACCTTAATGCGGTTTTTTCAAATCTAAATCGAGCACTTTTGATGATTGATAGTGTTTCTCTAGTTGACCGAAGAGTTCTATCTTTACTTGGCAATATTTTGAATAAAAGGTTCTATCTTCGCCTTTAAGCTCAACCTCTAGTCATAACGAACCTCAGGATTCTTTGTGTTTCGATAACCTCCTGCGCGAGCTCCCCATGTTGCCCATCCAGAGGTGGAAGTTCGAATCTCATTAGCTAGACCAAATGATTCTTTCACAGGAATTTCAGCGTCAAGTCTGTAAAGTGACCTGTCAGAGTTTATCTCGAGTACATGTCCTTTTCTTTTCGAAAGAATAGCACTTAAAGTTCCAACATACTCCTCAGGAGTGCTGATTTCGAGGTGTACCCATGGTTCCAAAACGACTGGTGCTCCTGTTGAAACACTTTTTCGAGCTGCCTCTATCAGGGGTTGTGTGACATCTCTCCAGGATGTTTCTGGTGCTTCTGATTTGATATTTACCTCTTCTATCAATAATCCCAATCTTCGCATTTTTTCACCTTTTAATGGTCCATTTCGAATTATTGTCCTAAAAGCTTCCTTAATCCATTGAGCTTCATCTCCAATTGGATTGATTGTATTTGTACGATCAATAATCCAGTTAGAAGAGCTTGGATCTTTGTCAATTACTGTTCCAAGAGTTTCAGGGCTGGTTTCATCAGATATTATAATTGCACGAACAGTAAATGAGCTAAAATTCTCATACACACTTGAGCATGAACTGCCATCAATTGTTAGCTGTTCTCTCAGAAGGACCATTGGTTTTCCAAGGATTATTTCTATCCCCTGTCTAGTGAGCTTCTCAACAGTTATCTCAATATGAAGTTCTCCTGCTCCTGAAAGAAGCATTTCACCTGTTTCTGGATTTACTTCGAATTCAAGAGCAGGGTCTGTTCTTACGTAAGCTTCAATCGGTTCTTGAATATCCCCTAAATCTGCTAAGCTCTTTGGTTCTATTGCGTATGTTACAACTGGTTCTGTTGGATATTGCAGTGCAATCATTGGCGGGATTATTTCTTTTGTTTTTTCAAAAAGTTCCGTATCGATCAGAGTGTCTCCAACAGCAACGTCTCTTAATCCAGTAATGAATGCTAAATTTCCTGCAGGAACTTGTGAAAGATCAACTCGAGTCTTCGACATATACATCCCAATTTGTAGTGACTTCCTTTGCTCTCTAGTTCTTAGGTTAGTCAAAGGCTTCGCTCTTTCCAAAGTACCAGAAAAGACCCTTACAGCTGTTACAGTTGAAGCATGCCTGTCTGGTTGGACTTCTCCCACAACGCAAATACAAGGTCCCTTTGCACTACAATTGATGAGACTCCTTCCAATCTCAGAATCTGGATTACCCTCCCAGAGCATTGGGATTCTGTATGCTTGCGCTTCTCTAGGATTGGGAACTACCCTTACAACCGAATCAAGTACAACTCTTGCAACAGGAAACTTACTGCCTAGCTCCTTTCTTTTTCCATCTTTGTAAGCCATTTCAATCTCTTCAAGAATTGAGAGGAACGCATTTGTCAGGTCAGCAGGTTTTTCGCTTCCTCCAGTGTATTCCTTAAGTGTAACAATATCAATTCCCCATTTGTCAATCGCTGAGCCAACACTGAGTGATGCATTGTTGAAAGAAACCTCCCATTCCTCCAGTCTTTTATCGTCAAGGTACTTTCCGAGCATTGCATTGAATTCTCGCACTAGTTTGTTAATTTCTGCAGCAGTTTTTCGACTCGTCAACCTCCGTTCTCGAATCAGTCTATCAACCTTGTTTACAAAGAGCACAGGTCTAACCAGTTCCTGCATCGCTTGTCTAGTCACAGTTTCTGTTTGAACCATTATCCCTTCTACTGCATCCACAACAATCACTGCACCATCCGTAAGTCTAAGCCCTCGCGTTACATGACTTGAGAAATCGATGTGTCCAGGAGTGTCTACAAGATTGATCAGGTAGTTTATTCCTTGAAACGCATGAACTAAAGAAATACCAGATGCTTTAATCGTGATGCCTCTCTGCTGTTCAATGTAATCATAATCGAGAAGTCTAGCTGATGCAGCGACATCCTTCGATAGCAATCCAGAAGCGGCAATCAACGAGTCACTAAGTGTTGTTTTTCCGTGGTCAATATGGGCAATTATCGTTACATTTCGGATATTCTCAGTTTCACTCACTAAGTTTGAAACTCTTTCCTTCACGAATTTCTTATACAAGTGGGACAACGTAGGTCTACCTGACCTTTTTCTTGAAGTCTGCCTTCAGTATCTCTATCTCAGAGTGGCATTTTGTACAACGCATAATAATAGATTTATCACTTCGTGATACTTCTTCACTCAGCGGTTGACCACATTTACAAACAAATCCCACCAGTCTTGCTGGGTTACCCAGAACGAGCCCATGCGGTGGAACGTCGCGTGTAACTACGGCTCCACTTCCAATCATACAGTATTCCCCAAGAGTTATGTCACAGATTATTGTCGCATGCGCTCCTATTGAAGCTCCTTTCTTTACGGTTGTTTTCAGGACTTCCCAAGAGGTATTGAATGCTCGAGGATATATATCATTCGTGAAAGTCATGTGTGGTCCACAGAAGACATCATCCTCGATTGTTACTCCATTGTACACTGAAACGCCATTCTGTATTTTGACGTTGTTTCCTATGACAACACCTGCATCAATATAGACATCCTTTCCGATGTTGCATCCGTTGCCAATTATCGCAGTTCCCCTAATATGAGCAAAATGCCAAATCCGTGTGCCTTGGCCAATCTTGGCTCCTTCATCGATAACAGCAAGTGGGTGAATGAAGACATCACTCATTAGACTCACTGATTTACTCAAGGGGTTGGTGGAGTTAACCTTTGCTCTTTCTAGTTTTCTTCTTGGTCTTGTTTGGTGTCGCCCAGAGTGTGCCTCTATAAACCTCTGTTGGAGGACATCCTACGCATTTTTCAGCTTTATACCGTTTACAGGAATCACAATCTCTTCCGCATGGAGCAACCGAACTCCCAAGAGCACCAGGAGCTAGGTTTAGCTGGAGGTACTTTGGAGCAACTGGCGCATTTCCAAACCAACTCTCGGATCTTCTTACACCCGGCTCAGTTCTCATACTACATGTACCAATTATCGACTCGAGACTCCAAGTATCCTCTGCGACCATTACTGCAAAAACATTGTATCTTCCTGTCACTGGGGCAAACATCAGAAGTCTGGGACAACTCATGTATTTCTCTTGGATTCGTTCTGCAACATCCATATCTTCCGTTTCGAGTCCCATAAAGAGAATTTTTGCATCAAGATATTCTGCATTGACTCCAGCTGTGATTCTCACAAGTTCAGACTGGACAAGTTTGTCAAGTCTCTTGCTTACAGCAACATGAGACATCCCTAAGTCTTTCCCAATCTCTGATAGACTTGTCCTCCCATTCCTCTGCAGAATCGATACTAGCTTTTTATCAACATCATCCAATTCAGTTTCACTCCATGCTGATGATATTATATGTGTGACTAATATTGAAACTATAATTGACATTCTGGTTAAAGGTCTATATGAATTAAGCGGATTGGTTAACGCCCTAAATTTCTAAGGCTTTTTCCCAGTCATGTTTGTAGATATGTGCATTGACCGAGTGTGTAGTAATTGTTCCAGACTTTATTCCTGTCTTTTCCGATACATACGTCAATAGTTCTCCAAGAGCATATACATTGGCAGGCCATGCTCCGTACATATCATTGGACCGGATCATTACTGAGAGGTCAAGACTATCTTCGCATACCATGAAAACGAAGTGATTGAGACAGGGAACCTCATCGACTATGGTGTCCTTTCTGGGGTCCCAAGTAGTGGCTACTGCTCTGCGACTGTTAGGACTTTCTTTCAACTTTGTGATAACATATTCTATCTGATTGATACTTTCCTCTCCCCAGTCATTGAGTCGTTCACCATAGGTGTAGTCAAAGTTCATCCTGTCTGGATTGAGGAGCTGTGTGGCGTATTTATCACGGAGTACCTGTTCACTGAATGGATATTTATTGCTCACACGCTCAGTATATGGATCGACTATGTGAATTATGACATTTTCATGCCATCGAGTTTCACTTTCTCTTTCATCCACACGTATCATGCCTGACTCCATGATTTTTCGGATTACGCGAATCCAACCATCAAGTGGAGTCTTTGCTCTAAGATAGATTGGCACTTTTATTTCACCTTTGAATACCCAAGGTCATCCTATTCGCAGTGGCAGCGTAGACCACTTATTCTAGCTTTCCTTTGATTCGATTTTCTTTTCATAATGCGGCATATGCACATAGTAAATCGCGCCAAATCAATCACATCATTTGTTTCACATCTTGGTAATCTTCACTAGAGAATTGTGCTGCTTCCTTGTCCAAATACTGCAAAAACACTGTTTTGGAGATGGAAGAATTGTGGAGATTATATCGGACCTTAAGTGGAGCTGCAAGTAATCTATTACCGTGAAAATGATTGAATCTTCGATTCATACGATTGGCCTAGAACAAGGCTGCAGACTTACTCCGTGCGAGGCAATCCTTTTATTTGGGGTAGAACGATTATTGTTTTACCTCTGCCTTTGCGGGGGTGAGTGTTGAGCGATGACGCCGGGAGGACAAGACGTAGTACCAATTATTTACCTCTTCACGCAAGATGGGTGTGCAAATTGTCCTGCTGCGAAAGCAGTGATCCACGAAGCGTTTGAGGGTTCAAATGTCAAATTGGAAACAATTGACTTGCAATCAATGGACCCAGATTTTGAGTTCAGGCTCTTAGAAAACCAGCTGTTCATTGCTAGTACACCCTCCATTATTATCGAGAATGGTGGCAAACTTAGACTCCTCTATAGCGGGGAAGTACCATCTGTAGAAGAGATTCGTCGGGAGGTCCTTGATGCTTCATGACTGATATTCGTGATTCCGTTGCCTCACTTGAAGAGTTGAGCCTTAGAGAGAAGAAGATGCCAAAGGTCAGGACAACTCGCAGTACAATGGAATCCTTCGACGCCAATAAGATCATAGATAGTCTAATTCTGGAGGCTGGACTTCTCCGTGCGGATGCTCAATTGGTAGCTGTCAGAGTCATGGACCGAATTGTTGCATCGGGTATCAAGTTCCTTTCAGGTCCTCTAATTCGAGAGATGTGTAACAGTGTATTAGCCGAGATGGGGCTCGAAAATGAACGAATTCTCTACACTCGTGTGGGTATTCCAATGTATGATTTAGGTCTACTCATCAATAATCCTGGAGAACATACATCAAATGCAAATCTTATGCGAAACCCCGAAACAATTGCCAAACTTGTTCATGACCAAGTGATGGAACAACATACTTACCTATCAATACCACCTCATCTTGCTGACGCTCATCTTAGGGGAGACATCTACATCAAGGACAGGGAGTATTTCAGCACACGTGATTATTGTGCTACTTGGGATTTGCGCCAGGTCCTAAAGTTAGGCATTGCACCTGATGGACTAGGTGGTATGCACTCTAGCGCAGCGGGTCCCGCTCAACATCTTTCCGTAGCGGTGAACCATTCCGCTATCTGGTTAGCAGCGGCTCAGAGCTCATTCGCAGGTGGTCAAGGCTACTTCTACTTCAATACATTCCTTGCTCCGTTCATGAAAGGTCAACCATACAAGAAGATCAAACAAGCCGCTCAACAATTAGTATTCACACTCACTCAGCAATATGTTGCTCGTGGAGGGCAGGTGATTTTCTCAAGTGTTGACCTTACACCAGGTATTCCAAAGATAATGAGAGATATTCCTGCTGTTCTCCCTGGAGGAAAGGAAACAGAGGTCACATACGGGGACTATGAGGAGGAAGCAAGACTCTTCTTCAATGCGTTCATGGAAGTAATGTTGAAAGGCGATGCGAAAGGCAAGGGCTTTGGCTTTCCAAAACCAAACATTGTGCTCAGAAAAGAATTCATGAGTTCCGAGTATGAACCCTCTTGGGGTCTTGTTGCCGCACTCACAGCCAAGCATGGTTCTCCTTACTTTGAGAACTATCTGAACTGGCGTTCCAAGATTGAAGCAGGTTGTAGTAGCTGTTGTTCTCACCTTTGGACTGCAAGCAGTGACGAGGAACTTGAGGAGTTCCTTAGTGGCAACATGGTTTTCGGTGCTTCACAAATGGTCACACCTAACTTTGGGCGTGCAGCATGGCTTGGACGTTCAGATGAAGGTAAATTCTTTGAGAAGGTAGATGAGTATGTGGAACTTTCCAAGCAGGTCATTCTCGAAAAGAAGAGGGTTATGGACAAGCTGATTGCCAGTGGAAGTGTCCCGTTCTATACACAACCAAAACCGAATGGAGAACCACTTATCGATATGAACAGAAGAGAATTCCTACTTGGAACTGTTGGGTTCGATGAGATGGCTGAAGTAATGACTGATGAGCATCTCCATGAGAAAGAGGGCACAAGGTTTGGAATCAAAGTCCTCAAGCACCTAAAGTCCAAAGCCAAGGAGTTCCAAGAAGAAACCGGTCTTCACTTTGGTGTTACCCGTACTCCAGCTGAGAGTGCAGCGGGTCGTCTTGCTAAAAAGGATTACATGGCATATCCAGGAATGAGGAAGTATCTGAAAGGCCAAGCTCCACACGTCTATTACACAAATAGCACAACATTGTATGTAGGAGCAAATCTACCATTGAGCCAGCGAATCAAGAAGGAAGGCATGTTTCATCCCTTTATGGATGGGGGTGCACTCACTCACATCTACCTAGGTGAAGCCAATCCAGATCCCAATGCTCTCTGGGAATTGACCAAGAAGATTGCTACAGAGACCCTGAACTCTTACTGGAGCTTCACCAAAGATGTGTGTGTCTGTGGTACTTGCAGTTACCAAACCGGAATTGATTGGAGGCTCACTAAATTCAATTCGATTGAGGAACTATCAATGATAGTTTGTCCAAAATGTGGAACTCCTGGAATGGAGGTTTTCAGCCGCATTACTGGTTATCTGCAGGCATTGTCATCATTTAATCCTGCAAAGAAACAGGAATTTCTCGATCGACATCGCTACAAGCTTTGATTATCTCGCTTCGTCGCGTTTCTGATACTCCTCCCACTGGGAATCCCCCTTGTGAAAAATAAAATGAAAGAGGGCTCTATGACCCTCTCGATTAACTCTCTGTCTTCACAAACCTCGGAATAATGCTACAATGTCTCTAGCCAGTTTCATCGCATTTGCTATGTCCTGACCCGGTGCGTTACCCTGCATGTTGTTCACACCAACTAAGACATTCTCATAGCCCATGTAATCCCAAACATTCGTCTTTGTTGGTCCCCCTACCACCGCACAATAGCTGCATTCGAGAAGAGCTATGGGTACACTCCATCCCGGAATTATGGGCTCGAATCCCTGCAAGTTGTTTCCAAGTAACATCACGCCCTCACAAAGCCACGTTAGTATTCCGTAATCCCCGACACCACTGATGAGGTTGTTTGCTATCACGGCTTTATCAACCGCATAAACATACATTCCACCGTAAAC
>PJET01000066.1 GCA_002825515.1 Candidatus Thorarchaeota archaeon MP11T_1
AGTGCCATCATCTAATTCGTCTTAGACGATCCGCAAAAAGCCATATTATGACTGCTAACTCTATCAATATCCCCGAAACCAGAACTCCTTCTGTCTTTGGATGTGGAACAAATTGCTCCAACGTCATTTCAGTTCGTGAGAGAATTCTCTGAGTTGTTTCATCCGCCCAATAACTGTGAACAAAAATACCTGATTCAACGTCATACAACAGGAATGTTTCATTGTCAATTTCACATTTCCAACAATAATAATCATAGCTGTAATCTGTACCTACTACAACAGCTGAATATGCACCGATAGTGAGAGACTCATTAAGATACCAAAACTCAACGTCTTCTGCAAGAGGATATCCACAATAATACTGTGTCTTCAGTATCGCCCTCATGTTATTGGGGGAAACGACATAGGTCATTGAGTCTTCTCTATACACCTCATTTTGTTCTTCGTCAAATGTTACTTCAATGAATTCATAGAGTAGTGTCAATTCACCTAGTGTGTCATCGTCTGGAAACTCCATTAGTAAGAATGGTATAGCAGCAGCGCTCAATAGAAAAAGACCAATCACTATTCCTAAAGCTTTGTTTGAAATCTCTTGTCCCCTGAATAGCTTTTCGTGAAGGGCTATAAATTTGATGAGGAAAAAAGGCTGAGCTATAGATCTTTTCTTGCGAGCCGCCGAGATGGTGATAGTCTTTTTGTTATATCCTCAGCACTCTCTCCAGTAGGTAGTTGCTGAACTGGAAGTTTCTTACCAGTGATTCGATAATATGCATTAGCACGAACTGAATATATGTATGCCAATAGATCATTTGGCTGAGTAGCTGCTCCTAGGAGGAGGGCACGTCTTTTTCCAAACACATCAAGAAGTTTGTCTAATAGTTTCATTGCAGTTCGTTCCAATGTAGTTTACTCAGAATTACACAAAAGGATTGTTATCCAGTCATAAGCACCCAGCCAAAGTGCTATATACTCACCCAAAACATCCTCTGCTAGCTCCTCAACAGGTGTTGACATTTCCAATGCGTATTGCTATAGTTGACAGGTTCCGATGCAGACCAAAGGACTGCACTCATGAGTGCCAGAGATTCTGTCCACGGGTTAGAACTGGTGACGAAACGGTTATCTTCCCTGATGGACAGGACAAACCACCAGTCATAGTGGAATCTCTATGTTCTGGTGAGGCCATCTGTGTCAAGAAGTGTCCTTATGATGTTATTCGAATTGTTAACTTGCCCGAGGAGTTGGAGTCTGATACTAGTCACCGTTATAGTGTCAACGGATTCAAGCTGTTCAGACTTCCCACACCTAAAGATGGTCAAGTACTGGGACTAATTGGACCAAACGGTGTAGGAAAGACAACTGCAATAAGGATACTCGCTGGTGAGATGGTTCCCAACTTAGGACGCTTTGACAACCCACCAGGTTGGGATGAGATCATTCCCGAATTTCGTGGTTCTGAGCTACAACCATTCTTCGAGAAGATTCAGGCAGGCACACTGGTTCCAGTTTTGAAACCTCAGAATATCACGGATTTGCCTAAGGTCAAGGATCTGTCTGAGAAACCCATCAATGAACTGTTAGAGTCCTCTGATTCGTCAGGTCGTTTAAGTGAGTTAAAAGATGACATGAGTCTCAATGAAATTTGGGATCGACCAATCAAGTATCTCAGTGGCGGAGAGCTTCAACGAGTCGCTGTTACAGCTGCCATAGTCCGCGATGGTGATATCTACTTCTTTGATGAACCAACAGCTTATCTAGACGTCAGAGAGCGCTTACGTATGGCTCGTGCCATTCGCAAGTTGTCATCTCTTGGTAAAACAGTAGTTGTAGTAGAGCATGACCTCTCAATCTTGGATTATGTATCAGATTTGGTCTGTATGTTTTATGGAAATCCCGGAGTCTATGGCATCGTTTCACACCCACATGGAACCCGAGTCGGTGTGAACATCTTCTTAGATGGGTTCATTCCTGACGAGAATATGCGTTTTCGTGACACAACAATCTCATTCAAGGGTATGACTGCTGATGACGAGGGGTACCTCTCACGTGAAGCTATGGTTGAGTATGGAAACATGAAGAAGAGCTTTAAGGATTTCACGCTTGAGATAAAAGGCAGTCGTATTTCAAAGGGTCAGATTGTAGGTATTCTTGGCGCTAACGGAATTGGAAAGACTACATTTGTGAGAATGCTTGCTGGAGAGCTCGAACCTGATGAGGGCGAAGCTCCCAAAAAGACTGTCACTGGTCTCGACTTAAAAATCAGCTACAAACCACAGTATATTCCATCAGACTTTGAAGGCAGTTTGAGAATGTATCTTCGAAAAGCTGGGGGTAGTACAGTCGATTCTGCTGATTTCAAGACCTCAGTGATTAAGAAACTTGAACTCGAACATCTTATGGAACATCAAATACCAGAGCTCAGTGGAGGAGAACTGCAGAGAGCAGCGATTGCTGCATGTTTAGCTCGCGAGGCGGACATCTACCTCTTTGACGAACCGTCTGCCTTTCTGGATATTGAGCAGAGACTTGCTAGTTCCCGTGCAATTCGTCGAATGGTTAGAACCAGCATGAAGACCGCATTCATAGTCGAACACTCGATTCTTATGGCTGACTATCTCAGTGATAGTCTTGTAGTGTTTGGAGGCGTTCCTGGTAGGTCTGGTGTGGCATCTTCTGTTAGAACTCTCAGAAGTGGAATGAACATGTTTCTGAAAGAGATGGGTGTGACATTTAGGAGAGACCCTCAAACTGGGCGACCAAGAGTCAATAAGGATGGCTCTAAGTTGGACTCACAGCAGAAGGCATCAGGTGAATATTACTACGTTGGTAAAGGCGAATGACTTACTAACTCCCAACTATCATAACTTACGATTCCAAAATTTCTTCCCTGCTTTCTCCCTGTCCATCTCAGCTAGGATTTTCACTGCCTCATTTCCACATTTGATTACATCTGACTCACCTTTCACTGCAAACTCATCACGTACTCTATTTGCGTATACCGCGCATGCTGCACCAGTCCTTAATCCGTAGATGTTGCCTAATGTGAAAAGCGTCGCAGCTTCCATCTCAAAATTAGTCACATTAGCTTTTGTGAGGTCTTTAATCAGGGTTTCACTCATGCTCTGAGTATAGCCGCCAAAACCTGGACGTGACTGTCCAAGATAGAATGAGTCAGTTGATGCGGATATTCCAAGATGATAATTTACTCCAATTGTTTCAGCTGCCTCGACAAATGCCAGTATTACCTCATATGATGCCGAGGCTGGATATTCCGGTGTCACATACTGTTTGCTTGTGCCCTCTAGTCTTACTGCTGCAGTAGAGATGATGATGTCACCTAACTCGATGTCTTTCTTTAAAGTAGCACAAGAGCCAACTCGAAGAAAGGTTTCTGCTCCGACATTTGCTAGCTCTTCGATGACTATTGCTGTTCCAGGTCCACCTATACCAGTAGAACATGCAGAGATGTCTGCACCTTTGTATTTCCCAGTGTGTGTAACAAACTGCCTGTGCATAGCCACTTCTCTTGACTCATCCCAGAGCGAACTAATTCTTTCAACTCTCTGAGGATCACCGGGAATAAGTACAGTCTTTGCCACATCTCCCTTCTTTACCTCAAGGTGATATTGTTCCCTGTCTTTTGTAACTGGTCGGGTAGCAGAAATCTTCTTGTCAGTCATATGAAACCACAGTCTATTGGCATGAACACACTGATTTGTTACTTTCGCATCACTCGCTAAGCATATAGGGGATAGCATCTTCTATTGAAAACTGTCTGAGGTCAATTGACATGGTAAATCTTGACGATCTACAACATTTGAACTTGGGAAAACGAACACGCCTTCATCGAATGATGTACGAACATGGTCCTGGTAATGGGAAACTTCTGATATTGCCCATTGACCAAGGAATGGAACACGGTCCCGTTGACTTCTTCACTGATCATGATTGTCTTAATCCAGAATATCAGTTTAGACTTGCAGTGGAAGGTGGATATTCTGGAATAGCACTGCATCTAGGACTTGCCGAAAAATACAGTCCCAAATTTGCTGGGAAAATCCCCATCGTGCTGAAGATTAATGGAAAGACTCGTATTCCAACCTCAACTGAACCTGTATCTCCTATGACTGGATCTGTAGAGGATGCAGTCCGAATTGGTGCAGACGCAGTTGGATATACCCTCTATGTAGGCAGTCCAAAACAGCATACTGACTTCACACAATTTCGAAAGGTGAAAGAGGATGCAGAACGATATGGAATGCCAATTATTGTCTGGGCGTATCCAAGAGGTGATGCGGTTGATTCGAAAGGTGGTCGTGACTCACTATATGCTATAGATTATGCAGCGAGGGTTGCCGATGAAATTGGAGCTGATGTTGTCAAATTGAATGTGCCAGTCACAAGTGCAAAGAGCAGGTCAATGCAACCACCACCCTATGATACACTCAATCTCAGTACAGAGGACATGGTGGCAAAAGTTGTAAAGTCTGCAGGAAAGACAATAGTCATGTTTTCTGGCGGTGGAATGGCTACCGACGAAGAGGTCATTGAACGTGCAAAGATATGTATGGAACAAGGTGCAAGTGGACTGATATTTGGCAGAAACCTTTGGCAAAGAGATTGGGATGATGCCCTCAAGATGACAAAAGCACTCAAGGACATCATGCTAAAGGTCTGAGATTCAATTTTCGAAATTCCGGTACGTGTAGTAACCGGATGAGAACTATTATATGGGTAAAGAATAGCCGAAGGACATGACGAGCTTCAATTGTGAAGCTCTCATACAAAGATTTGGAGCGAGATTCTGATGGTTGAAACTACCATTAGCGTAATTAAAGCAGATATTGGATCACTTGCTGGTCATGTTATTGTGCCTGATTTTCTCTTCGAACTAGCGAGAAAAGAGTTGAGAGAGGGGGTCAACAAGAAAATAATCAATGACTTCCATGTTGCCAACGCTGGCGACGATCTTGAACTAATAATGACCCATAATAAAGGGGAAGGCGCCGAGGACGTTCACAAGCTTGCTTGGGACACTTTCATGAAGGGAACCGAACTTGCTCGTGAAAAGAAAATCTATGCTGCCGGCCAAGATATGCTTGCAGATACATTCAGTGGCAACGTTAAGGGTATGGGTCCTGGTTCCGCTGAAATGGTCATTGAAGAACGCAGGTCTGAACCAATTGCGGTATTCATGGCTGATAAGACCGAACCCGGTGCATTCAACCTACCACTTTTCAAGATATACGCTGATCCCTTCAATACTGCAGGTCTCGTCATTGACCCTAATCTACATGATGGATTTAGATTCGTCATTCAAGACATCATGAAGGATATACCCTGCTTCATTGAAATGAAGACCCCAGAGGAGTCGTATGATGTTCTTGCACTACTTGGTAGTACAGGTCGTTACACAATAAAGAAAGTCTATCGCGATGATGGAATGATTACTGCATCCGTCAGTACTGACAAACTTCATGCAGTAGCAGGAAAATATGTGGGTAAGGATGATCCTGTTGCTATTGTTCGAGCTCACTCTGGTCTCCCTGCAATGGGCGAGGTATTAGAAGCCTTCACATTACCGCATTTAGTTTCAGGATGGATGCGTGGGTCTCATGCAGGTCCTCTTCTGCCAGTCGGCTTGAAGGACTCACGATGTACTCGTTTTGATGGCCCTCCACGCGTTGTTGGCCTCGGCTTCCAAGTTTCAAATGGTATGCTTATCGGTCCCGTCGATCTGTTTGATGATGTGGCATTCGATATTACACGCCAGAGAGGAATGGAGGTTGCTGACTATCTTCGACGAATTGGACCATTTCAACCACATCGATTAGGTGAGCATGAGATGGAATATACTACTCTGCCAAAGGTTCTGACACGCTGTGAAAATCGATTTGTTGAAGAAGAGATTGTACCAAAAAGTGGGGCAGAAGACATCTCTGACTCTGCAGAGTAAGTGAGGAGGGACAAATAGTCCCTCTTCGCCAATCTTCCTGCCTAAAAAGCGCTGACTCAGCCGGTTCGTTTTATTATATGATATCCGAACTGGGTCTTTACAGGTTCTCTTGTCATTGCTCCAACACTAAGTGCATACGCAGCTCTTTCAAACTCAGACACCATTTGACCCTTTGAGAACCATCCAAGGTCTCCACCCTTCTTCTTAGATGAACATGAGCTGAATTGTTTTGCTACTTGTCCAAAGTCCTCACCCTCAGCAATCCTGCTTATCAAGGCTAGTGCCTGACTGTGCTTATCTACCAGAATATGGCTCGCCCTAATCTTGCCAGCTTTTCCTTTTGCCATTGCAATCACCTAAATTATGTGTCATCCAAAGGAGGTGAGGTCTTAAAGTTGTCCTTGGTTTTGTCTATCACAGATTCTATGTTGAACTGTGCGTTAAACTCTATACCTGTAGGTCGATTTCAAATGAAAGCAACAATATTCCACGAACATGGTTCTCCAGATTTCCACAAAGAGGTTTGGAATCTCACTGATCGAAGAGGTGTTGATATTGTTGTCGACTCAGTGGGTGAAGAACTTGGGAGAGAAGTTTTCGAAGTCATTCCAAAGGATGGAAGCTAGTGACCTGTAGTGCAACAACTGGACCTGATGCCATCACTAACCTCAACTTGTTGTTCTGGAAACAACTCGAAATCCTTGAATCGACGATGGCTAGTCGTTCTGAACTTCGTGATGTCCTTAAACTTGAAGGAAGTGGAAAAGTCAAACCTATGGTTGATCGTACCTTTCCATTATCAAAGGCTCGGGAAGCCCATGAGATTCTGGAAAAGGGTGAAGAATTTGGGAAACTTGTCCTAAAACCGTAACCAACCTAGTAATACCCTGATACGCACTACAATCAGACACCCTTTCATTATGTACTTTGTATTGGAATCTCGTGGTGTAGAATGAAAGTCGTCACAATATGCCTCCCAGAGTCTTACGTTGAAGGTGTAGACGAGCTTATAGTCCAAAACAAATACCCCAATCGATCCGAAGTCATTAGAATTGCTATACGCGATTTACTTGTTGATGAGCTCTGGGGAGACCGCAAGCCTTCAAATAATCTGCCTCTTGTCGCACAACTTCAAAAACTTGCCCAAGTGCAAGAACCACCTCCAAATACTCCATCAAGATAGATACAACTGAGCTATCTTTTTCTATAACTGCAAGCAAGAATAACGTGAGCAAGACCGGGACAAGTATGCTCTCTCTCGATTAGGAGCGAACTCGAACATGTCACGATTTTTCCGACGAAAAAAGAAAGACGATAGAGAAGCTGAACCAGAGCCTGAAGAGGAGGCCGCAGCTGATGTTGAAGCAAAACCAGTAATTGAAACTCAGGTTGAACCAGTTGAAGAAGAACCAGCAACTACCGAGGTTTCAGAACCTATGACAGAAGGTAGAGAGGACACGATACCCTACCACGATTCAATTCAGGACCGTTTAGTATACATGTTAAAGAATCCTGTCATGGCTGATGGTCTAGAGGGGACACATGAATTCATGCTGGAGTTTATGGCTATGGGTGAAAGATTCTGGATTGCCAAAGCACCTCTCGGTGATATTGAAACAAAGATTGGGACGGCTGCTGATGAGGATGCACATATAAGAATATCAAATGACGCCGCAAATGAATTACTCAATGCAGCTACATTCTCACAGTTCTCACAAATCTACCTGAAATATTACAAGAAATCTGAAGCTGGAAAGTTCATCAAAATAGAATCTCGAAAACCAATTACCGATTTGAACCGTAGAGGATATGCTAGGGTTCCAGTGCTGAAATTGCTTATTGGTGCCGCAAGATAGAATGACTGAACTCGTCAGCAAAACACTCTAGCAATAGTTTAAAATCAGGCATTATGCCAATCTGATACATTCAGGTGGTAGTATCTTGTCAGGTATCAAGACTCCAGTGGTAATCATTAATTTCAAGACATACTCTCAAGCGACAGGTGAAAACGCTGTTGTGCTTGCAAAGACCTGTGAAGCGGTATCTAAGGAATTCGATGTACCAATCGTGGTTGCTCCTCAGATATCTGATCTTTATAGAGTGGCACAGGTTGTTGATATTCCTGTGTTCTCACAGCATATGGATCCAGGCGAGCAAGGACGATTCACTGGTCACGTTTTGGGAGAAGCTCTAGTTGAGGCTGGGTGTTCTGGAACTCTTTTGAATCACTCTGAGAATAGAATGCAACTAGCAGATGTTGAGATGGCTGTGACAAAAGCAAGAAATCTGAACCTTTACACTGTTGTGTGTACTAATAATCCCATTGTGAGTGTTGCAGCTGCCACCATGAAACCCGACTCTGTGGCCGTAGAACCTCCTGAATTAATTGGCACTGGAATTTCAGTTTCACAAGCTCAGCCCGAAGTGATTAGTGGAACCGTTGAGATGATTCGCAACGTGAACAAAGAAGTTGTAATTCTCTGTGGGGCTGGTATAAGCAATGGGGATGATGTATCAGCCGCCATGAAGCTAGGCTCCCAAGGTGTCCTGCTAGCATCAGCCGTGGCTAAATCAGACAGACCTAATGATGTCTTAAGAAGCCTTGCAAGCCCATTAAGAAAATAGTATATTCCGCATGATTTTTCACATTATCTAGAACGCATCGGATAGGCGAGTTATTTTGAAAGTGACTTTGGAGTGTGCTCATTGTCTACTCGAAAGAGCAATCAATCAAGTGAAGCTGGCAACAGATGACCCAGTTCTGAGGATGAAAATAGTTGAGGCTATGACTAATTTCCTAGGTGACAATTTTAAAGGTGATGCTGTTCCGAGTCATATTGGTACTGATAGAGACTTGCTAGTCCAAAGAATGACTGGTAATGATCCCTACAGAGACCTCAAACGTCAATCCAATGAGATGGCACTAAACATTCTACCTGAGCTTCAGAAGCTAGTAGATGAGCGCAATGATCCAAGGGACCGATTTCGTATCGCCACTCTGATAGCTGCTGCTGCTAATGCTATTGAGTTCGATGTTTCAGGTCGTGACTTTAGTCTGAATGAACTACGTTTGATTCTTGATAACGTCGAAACAGATCTTGTAATTGATCAAATAGATGAATTTAGATCTCATGTTGGTAGTGTTAATGAGATTCTTTACTTGATGGACAATGCTGGCGAACTTGTTTTGGATATGATACTCATCCGTGAACTCAAACGCATTGGTCCCAGAGTCATTGCAGTCGTTAAAGGTGGACCTGTACTAAATGATGCAACAATGGCTGATGCAAAAGAGGTGGGTCTATCAACGTGTGCTGATGAGGTCCATGATACTGGTGCAGCTGCAATCGGAGTCAACCTGGAGCGCAACTCTGAAGACTTCAAAAAGCTGTTTATGTCTGCTGAACTCATAGTAGCAAAGGGAATGGGCAATTTCGAATCACTAACCGAGTTTGAACCTTCTTGTCCAATAGTTCATATTATGCGGACAAAATGCAATCCTGTAGCTGAGTATGTTGGTGTACCTAAAAACAAGAACGTCATCTTGATACGAACTCCATCACATGCGGATTAGTTATCTATGCCATTTCGTCCTTGTAAGGTTTCAGGGCTTTTGTGACAGGTATTGATTCTATGAACTCAACCCGCATCTCGGGAAAATCAAGACTAATAACATCTCTAAGTCGTTTCATACCTGGTTCTTCTGTAACAAACGCTCCAAGTTCTAATGTATTTATTCCCTCTTCATTTGCTAGTAATCTGATTTCAGGTGAGAGTTCTCCTGTGATTAGTGTATCTAGGTCCTGATTCTTTGCGCTGATTATTTCAGGCATATCCACGCTGCTTCCTGCGATTACAAGTGAATCCTTGACCTCATCATCGAGGTCTCCAGAAAATAATACTGACTCTAATCCAATCTTTCCTGCAACATAATTCACGAAACCTGATTGATTCTTAACACCTGGAGGTTCGCAAACTCTTCCCATAGCTACAGAA
>PJET01000162.1 GCA_002825515.1 Candidatus Thorarchaeota archaeon MP11T_1
TGTGAGCGATAGTTGGTGTGCTACTAGGTCAGTAGAATTAAATTCTACATCCGGGAAACCAACTAGGATAAATCTCCCATTCTTCTTCAAGATATTCAACAGCAACCCCCAGTTGATCTTGTTGCTGGCGGTGCATAATAAAAGGTCAAAGCTGAACGCAGCCTGCCGCAATGCATCTTTATCGTTCGAAACAAGGAAGTGGTCTGCTCCAAAAGCTAGTGCTTCCTTCTTCTTCCTTGGAGAGGAGGAGATTGCAGTGACTTCATAGTCTAAAGCGCGTGCGAATTGTAATGCTAGGTGGCCTAAACCTCCCACACCAATAATGCCAATCTTCTGCTTTTCTTCGGTTGCATATGAACGAAGTGGTGAATAGACTGTAATCCCAGCGCACATGAGCACAGCAGCCACTTCGGAGGGCATAGATTCCGGCAATGGGTAGGCAAAGCGACTATCCACTCTCACTGAGGATGAAAATCCGCCATACGGGACCCAGGTTCCTGATTGAACAATATCCATGCAAAGCTGTTCTTCACCCTGTAGGCACCACTTACACTTCTTGCATGAACTCCCCTGCCACCCGATGCCGACCCGGTCTCCTAATTCCAAATCAGATACCGCAGGACCTATAGCTGAAACATGACCCACGATCTCGTGACCGGGCACAAAGGGGAAGGCTGTTATTCCATAATAATCCTCAATGGCGTGGATGTCGGTGTGACACAGACCACAGTGTGTGACTGAAACCCTTACATCGTGCTCGCCTAGTTTTGGTGTTGCATAGGTGAATGGCTCGAGCGGTTGTCCCACACCTTTTGCTGCGTATCCAAAGTCCTTCTCAGAAGACACTCAAAAGACCTCCTGTGTTCGGTTACCCTCCTCAGATTTCTATCTTTCTAGCAATCTCCTCGACATCATTGGTGGCTAACCATCTCTTTTAACCAACTCATAACTTGGTTAGTAACCCTTATCACACCAGTCAGCAAAATTGAGAGTAGATTATATACCCTACAATCATACTCCCTACTAGTTACGAAGGGGGCATTGTTTTGCAGAGAGAGATGAAACTTTTCAAAGAGGCTTTTGATGAGCGAGTTAAGGCTGCTGTTTCTGAAGATGTTAAGATTGTACTCAAAGAGCAATACGCTGACGCTTTTGGAGTACTCACTGACTGCGAGAATGCAGACCTCATACCTGGAATAATAGGACCACCTGGCACTGGAAAGACTCTTCTTTTGCGAGCTTATGCAAAGAAAAGTGGGAGAGAGCTTTATTGGATCACAGGCGATGAAGGTGTGAGACCCTCTCATCTTACTGGTGCGTTCAACCCGAGTATAGTGCTGAACAAAGGCTTCACACTTGAGGCATTTGAGCCCGGTCCTTTGTTGAAGAGTATGGTCTTTGGTGGGGTCTTTGGTCTCAACGAGGGTAATCGTCTCAGTGAGTATGTACAGAATTCACTACTAGACCCTTTTGAAGAACGTTCAATCAATGTTCAGAGGTTAGGTAGAATACGTGCGAATGACGGATTCTTCCCTGTCTTGACCATGAATCCGGAAGAGATGAGCGGTGCGCATAGACTGAGTGAGGCACTAAGAGACCGGATTCGGGTATGGATACGTCTTGGATATCCACGCAAGGAAACTGAAATTGAGATTGTTAAAATGAACTGTCCTGAGTACAAGCTCACAGATGCAGTTCTCGAGAAAGTGTATGGACTTGTTTCCTCCACACGGGTTAACACTGACATAGAGATTCCAGCGAGTATCAGGGCGGGAATTTCCATATCACGACTCGCAGCTGAGATGACAAAGCGGATGAAGGAAAAAACTATCTCACATTCCACACTGTCAAAGGCGGCAACCTATGTGCTAGTAGGGGCGCTACGGTTTAGGCCGGGTATAGATCCTGAGCCTGCAGTCAACTCAATAGTACGGAGGAATTTGGGAGTTAGTTGAGATGGCTGCTCAGCCAAAGATTACTCCGGTACCCAGCAATGCCCCTCCATTTGCTCATGAGTTTACAAAGCGAATGCGTTCAAGAAAGGATGTAGCAAAGAAACCAAGTGTCCGTCAGACCCAATCGATTCCTCAGCTTCTATCTGCGAGATTCTTTCGGAATGGAAAGCTCACGCTTGAAGATTTTCTTGAAGCAGCTGTGTTTACAACATATCCTCCTGATCAAGACATTGCACGAGAAGTTGCAGAAGATATCCTTCTTGGGCGTGAAAAGATAGAACGACCAAAACTTACTGATAAGGAGCAAGAAGCTGTAGCAGCAGCATCTCAGAAACAGTCAGAAGCTCTTCAGAAAGTTGTGGACCAAATACGTCGAGAACAAGAATTGGCGAAAATCATCCAGCAAGAGAAAGTACAGGCTGGATACGATTATCTTCAAGACCTTCACAAGAATGGTGATCCTCAACTCTATGAAGCTGCGACTGATTATCTAACTGATGGGGATATAGTGCTTCGTGGCATAACAAGTAATCAAGAACTCAAAGAAACTGCGGGTTCGATGTTGTTAGATAAAGCAGGTGTTCTTACTTCTCAAGACATTAAGAATTCTCAGACTCTTGATGTCTTAGATGAAGTCTGTAATATCTCAAATGCCGCAGAACAAATTGCAGCAAAAGCTCTTCGCGGAGACAGTGACGTTAAACAAGAATTCTCTGATTTGGCAAGAAGAGATTCAACAACTGCTGCTAGAGCACTCCGACACATCGAAGAAATGGAAACATTGGACGACCAAACTAGAGAATCATTAGATCAAACCCTTCAAGAAAATCTGTCTGATTTGAGTGAAACAGCTGATTATGCTGCAGAAATGAAACGACTACCTGATAATCTGAATGAACATATTCAAAATGCACCGAATAAGTACTCACTGAGTGATGCTGCTGCATTTGCTGATAAAATCAAGAAACACACTGGACAAGATATCATGGATGAACTCCTTAAAGCATATGATGAGCAATATGAAAATGGAGGTCATAATAATGTGGACCTGCGACAGTTGTCTGACACAGCTCGTGACAATAAAAGCTGGGACAATCTACTCCAGAAAGAAACTGAGTCATTAATTCAAGACGCAAATGCACGTTCATCTCCATCTGATTTTCTGAGATCTCTTGTGGCTCAAGGAATGGGATTTGGTGTTGAGTTACCAAGTAGTCATACTCAGCAGGAATGGAGCAATGCTATGCAGAAATTTGCAGATACAGCTTGTGATACATCGCCTACTAAAACTCACCTTCGGAATACAGTGAAGCAACTTTCTCGAATGGGCCAAATTCCATCAAAAGAATCAATCAAGAAGGCTGGAGAACGGTTAGGTATGTCTGAAGCAGAAATCTTAGAACTCCTAAATCCATCGTATGAGGTCATCAAGAAACTAATTGAGACTGGAGTATCAGATTTCGATAGGCTTCATAATCTCATATCTGCAGCTGGTCTCTCACATCAACAACTCCAACAACTTGCTGATATGGCTGCGGAGAAAGGGAACCAGAGTGCGCTGGGTGCAATCGCTCATGAAGACCTT
Source organism: Candidatus Thorarchaeota archaeon MP11T_1 (assembly GCA_002825515.1). The sequence continues at coordinate 3,541 of PJET01000162.1, forward strand.
CATGCAGCACTTGGTACGGGTGCGCAAGGTTACGGAACCCGAAGATTCGGTCAAGGCTATGGAGCTGGTAGCGGCAATGGTTCTCAACCATATGACAAAAACCGTGCAGATATGGCTTTTGGAGGTTTATTAGGAGGACAAGCGACAAACATAGTTCGATTATGGTATAGCTATAGAGATCAGCTACCAGATGAGCTCAAACAGAAGCTCAGGGAAATAGCTAGAAGATTATTGATCGACCTCGGTATGCGGTATGCTAGACAAACGATGGGTAGCAGTATGCTCGGAGGGATTCAAGAATCCACTACAGTGAGACCATTCAAGATAGGCGATGACATGGATCTTATAGATTTAGAAGAAACAATCGACTCATTGCTCACTCAAGGTCGTACTAACTTCAAGATTTTAGAAACCTCAGATTTTCTAGTGACTGAAACATATCAAGGCCATCGAGCATTCTATTGGGCTCTTGATAAAAGTGGTTCAATGAATTCTGCTGAGAAATTAGGTATGTTAGCAATTTCAGTAATGGCAGGTCTCTATGGAATAAAACGTGACGACTTTGGAGTAGTTCTGTTTGATAGCGTTACTCACGTTGTAAAGAGCATCGCTGAGAAGAATGTTTCAGTAGATAAGGTTGCAACAGACCTGCTTGACGCACGGGCTGGAGGAGGTACAGGCGGTGCTGAATCATTAAGACTTGCGCTTCAAAACTTTGAGGAAACCCGAGCGAAGGAAAAAATACTAGTGTTTTCCACTGATATGTATCTAAGTGACCAAGCTGTCTGCGAACAGCTTGCAGAAAGAATGAAACCTCTTGGTATCAAGATGATTATTCTTGTTCCAAAATCCTCCTATAATCCGCATGCTGCTGATAATCTAGCAAAGAAATCACATGGCGTGGTCTTAGATATTGCATCAATAGATGAATTACCAGCAAAACTCCTTCGAGTAACTAATTATTAATTAAAGCGGAGAATAGCCTGCTTTCTCCGTTAGAGATTTGTCTTTGCTCTCGCAAACCCAGAATTTGTATGCGCAGATGTAATCTTCAGTTCCTCGGAGATCAATAAGTCGTGAACTAAACAACCTTCTCATCAATCTCATATATCTAAAAAAGGGGTCTCCCGGTGGTACAACTTCAGCGATACAATTGATTTGGTAGCTCTGATTTTGTGGTGCTAATTGTTGTGTCCAAAAGAAATTCAAACTCACACGTGGGTCTCGTTGAATATTCTGATAGGTGACATCACCGTACATCTCAACTGCGCCAAATCTAAAACGATCGATCTTTTTGTCATCCAGCATTATTTTCTGGTACAGCTCAATTCGCTCTTCTATAGTTTCACTGAATGCCCTACCTTGAAATGAAAGTTCTGCACCTTCTAGCTCAAGTATCATGTCATCAAGAGCCTCATCAGTGAGAGTCAATCGAATTAACTTCTTTGCAGAATTTATTGGGAAAATACCTGTTGCATTTTGTGTCGAAATTGTAGGTTTCATTAATGTATCTTCATAAAGTCTACGGATCTTTTCACCAGCATCTTGAGCTCCTTCGAGAGTGTTCACAATGGCTTCATAAATTACATCTGGAATTGCATTTAATGGAAAAGATACCTCGAGTCCACTAAGAGCAATATCGATCTTTCTCAACTCGCGATCAATGAACTTGATTCTGGTTGGTTTCACATCCGACAATGGATACACACCGTGAGTGTTTTTTAGATGCCTTGAGTTCTGGATTATTGCCTTCTGGCTGGTTTCATTTCCCATATGACATATTTAACGATATGTCGTTCCTGTGATACTCACTGAAAAAGCCTCATAAGAGAATCTGTATGTCAATGTTCCAAAGTTATATGTTACAAGGTTTGAGCGACATGGTTGAAGCATTCGAGATTGACTCAGAAGCTAAATTGATTGAGTCAAAAAACGAAATTGTTGAGGTGGATACACACAAAGTGCTTGTCTTTGTTGTCCATGAGAACAAGACCGTTTACCTTTGGAGGGGTAAGAATGCTGAAATCGTCACGAAGCTAATTGGCACACGAGTTGCAGCGAAACTGAGTCACACGTATCCTGATTACAGAATACGACCAATCTCAGAAGGGAATGAGCCAGCAGCATTTAAACATATAATTGGCAAGAAGCTAAAGTAATATATTCAATAACCAGAAAACACTTAGTTGCTTTTGTTTTCATTCTGAATGGTGAAGTTTCTGAGCATAAATCGGCTTGCATATCTAAATTTGATTCGCAATGTTAGGCGAGGTCTCGAAACTAGGACTCAGATCATAGACCAACTTGATACTGATAAGTGGGTAACGACTTCTGAGATTGCCAGATATGTAAACGTTACGTCCACTACTGTTCTTTACCATTTAAAGAACCTCGAGAGAGAAAGAATTGTGGAACGAAAACCTGAAGGGCATGGTTGGAGATTTGGTCCTTTTCAACAAAGTGATTTATCTCAATATCTTGAAACTAAACCCAGTAAAAAGAGAGAAAGATAGATGTAGTAAGATGAAACTCCGCGCGATTGTTCGACCACCAGGTCGAAATTTCAAAAATTGTTTGTCAATTCATCCACTTCATCACACAGTTAATCTTGAGTTGGCATTGGAACAACATAAGAAGTATTGTAAGGTACTTCTCAATCTCGGCGTAGACCTAATAAAACTCGAACCTGATGATGAACATCCCGACTCATGTTTTGTGGAAGATACAGTAGTTATTCATGGACACCGTGCTATGATAACACGTATGGCTAAAGAAAGCCGTCGAGGTGAGAGTGATGAAATCGAGAGTATCCTTTCCGAATTCAAACAGATGAATTCGGTGAAAGCACCTGGTACCTTGGAAGGTGGCGATGTGATTCATCTTCCGGATTCTCTTCTCTGTGGAATCACAAAACGAACAAACTTCGAGGGTGCTTCCCAGATGGAACAATGGTTAGAAACCACTGTTCATCGCATCGAAGATCCAAGCATAATGCACATCAAAAGCCATATCACTTACCTTGAAAGGAATGTCATTCTTGTGAATCCTCGATATGTCGATAATCCTATTCTAGAAGGATTCACAAAGATAATTCTACCAAAGGAAGAAGCTCACTCCGCAAACACGTTGACAATTGATAATGTTGTCATATTATCAAATCAACATAATAAAACTTCAAGATTAATTCAGGAAGCGGGACTCGATGTAATTCAACTTGATATGAGTGAGTTTGAGAAATGTGATGGTGCTCTAACATGTTTGTCCATTGTTTTTTAGAAGTTACATAAATTCAGCGTAGAAATCCTTCGCATTTTGCCAGTATATCTTATGCAATACACTCATCGGCAAGTCAAGACCATTGATGTATGTACCGCCTGAATTTATTGTATCAGAATCTGTAAATGGTAAGGGTCTGCGTTTAACTGCTGTTTCAAGAAGTAATCTTAAAGCTAGATACCGCCCTTCATAGTAATCCCTCTCTGGTCTCCAAGTGACACAATCTGTACCAAAGACGATTCTGTCTTGGTATTTCATAAAGAACTCTCTTGCCCTCTTTGGATCTTTGCTAAGTTCTCTAGAAACCCATCTCGCTGAGCTTGTGTCGATATTGAAATTTGGATATGTGTCGAACCATCTGGCTAGATTTTCAAGTCTATGTATTTCAGGTTGTGATCCAAAATGGGCTAATTGAAACTTGAGTGAATTATGTCGTCTTAACACGCCTTCAAGTTCATCAAGGTCTCTTTCTTTGGAAGAGTAGATAGATGTGTCCGTATATCTTGTGGAATAATATGTGTCAGGATCAGAAAGATGCAGCAGAAATGGGATTTTCTCATCCTTCAATGCATCAAACATTCTTGCCATTTCATCCTCATCCATGCGAAGCTTCTCAGAGTCAGCAGATGCTCTACTTCTCATGATAGGAGCTGATTGCATCTTTGCCATATGATAACCCTCTTCTCGAAGTGATGTGATTTCTTTGAGAATTGAATCTATTCCATCGACAAACCTCATCGCACCAGAGAAGTATTTAGCAAAGATGAATCTGCCTGGATATTTTCTCTCAGCGTATCTTTTAGCTCCCAAACTGTGACAAATAAGGAGCGATTCCCTGACTCCAAAACCTTCACCTATTCCTACCAACATATCAAGTGCATTTGTATCTACGACATGAATGTGTGCATCAAAGATAGGATCATTGAAGGTTAATTCTGGATACAGTCTTTACACCTATATGCGGCTGAGTCTTACCCATTGAAAACTCTGTTTATTTGGGATGGGTATATAGACGAATACCTTTTCTGTGTCTAGTTGTCACTTGAAGCGAACCAAAGAAATGGTTTTGGAGAATTATAAAAAAATGAATCGCACGCATAAAATTACACTTGCAATGTCATTTGTTGCTATATTCCTGATATCTCCTGTCGCAGCAGTTTCATCAGAGGGTTTTGAATGGGGTGTAGCATTAAATGATGAGTTCACTTATCGTTTTGTATGGGTGGATGAAGGAGAAACCACCTTCAATGAAGGTATGAATATCACCGTTGATACTACTCCAGGAACAATACCTGATCCTCTCACGAATTGGACATCAATCCCAGAGGTGAATATTGAGATGTACTATACTAATGGTACCCCTCTTGGAATAGAGGCTTTTCTCTTTCTAGGTTTTATTGGAGTGGGTGGGTACTTTGTTGTACCTACTGGTAATTATAGTCTATTGACTGACTTAGCAATGGACTCTGAATGGTGGACTGAGAACCATACTATTATCAATGACTCATCTGTTTGGGGAGTCCGATTATCGGGAGTAGATGATGGAGACCCAGTATCGATCTATGTGCAATATTTGAAATCAGATGGATTCTGTGCTAGATATGTCCTTGAGACGACAAACAGCACCTCCGGACAAAAGACTAGTGTTTCATTAATACGTGATGGACTCGGGCTTGATATCATTGGACTACTTCAAGACAACATTCTATATGTTGGTATAGGAATAGGAGTAATAGTCATTATTGGTGCGGTCGTTTGTATGCGTAGAAGGTAAAAATAGTGGGGCCATGCCCCACCTATTTCTTTTTCATTCTTCATTCAGACGTGACCAGAGACTCTCAGCTGATTTCTTGGACACTTCTTGTACACGTGCATCAGTTGTTTGACTTAGTACTCTGTCTTTAACAACAACCTTGCCGTTCACAATAACATCTCTAACATCGCGACCGCTGAACGTATTTACAAGATGACCAATAATTGAAGTAGAAGTAAGAGGCGTGGGTACTCTGGAACCATCCAATATTACGATATCAGCTAATTTCCTCTTCTCAATACTACCCAACTCATTTCCAAGACCATAACAATGAGCCCCTTCAATTGTGGCCATTTTAAAAATATCATCTGGACCAATTATGCTAGGATTACCACTTGCTAATCTATGGACAGTTAAGGCACATCTCATATTTTCGAATGGATCATAAATCCATCCATCATTTCCGAGACCTACGGTAATACCCTTCCTCAGCATTGCTGGAACTGGTGCAACTCCTACAGCATTCAACATGTTACTCATTGGGTTGTGTGCAACTGAAGCTCGTCTCTTTGCAATCAAATCTATTTCATGGTCATTAACGTGGACACAATGAGCTAGAACCGTCTTGGGTCCGAGTACACCAAGTCTATCTAGTCGCTCAACTGTTCTCTCTCCAGTTGCTTCAAGATTATGGTAAAGATCTACAAGCCCTTCAGAAGTATGAACTGTGATTGGAATATCAAGGTCCTTTGCCTGTTCTACAGATCTTGTGACAATTTCATCTCCCACTGTGAATGATGCATGAAGACTTATCATCCCGGATATTAATTCATCATTTTTGTGGGATTCTATGAATTTGATTCCCTCTTGAAATCCTCTGTTAGCCTCTTCAGGGTTATTCCTTTCGGTCATTTCAAATGCCAGAATACCTCTGATTCCAACTTCCTTTGATCCTGCAGCAATCTTGGCAAGACTTCCTTCTATCGAATTTGGTCCTGAATATGTATCTGCAAAAAGAGTAGAGCCATTTCTCAACATGTCCGCTCCTGCTGAAAGAGCACTTGCATAAGCGTCTTCCAGAGTCAAAGCTTCATCAACTGGCCACCAAACACGTTGTAGAACTTGAGCAAAATCCGTGGGTGGTTTTATTTTTAGGCTCGCTCCACGTAGGAGGATACCATAAAGATGAGTATGTGCTGTAATCAATCCCGGTATGATTACACACCCAGTGGCATCAATAACTATATCCGCTGTGAATTTTGCTTCCCCCTCACTAATCTCAGCTATCCTCGATCCATTAATTCTGACGTAGCCCTTCGGAATTACAGTTCCCCTTTTATCACCAGTAACAATCATTCCGTTCTTTATC
>PJET01000163.1 GCA_002825515.1 Candidatus Thorarchaeota archaeon MP11T_1
AATGAAGTCTGCTGGTTTTGGTGGGCACCCAGGAAGATAGACATCTACAGGTACAATCTTGTCAGGCGGGGTTGCCAAGCTATACCCTTCCCAAAAGAGACCTCCAGATGCAACACATTGACCAAAAGCAATCACATACTTTGGTTCAGGCATCTGCTCGTAAATACGCCTGAGTCGTGGTGCCATTTTCTTGGTCAAAGAACCTGAGATCCATAGAACATCTGTCTGCCTTGGACCAAATAGCGGCAACATTCCAAATCTTTCAAAATCCCAACGAGGTGCTATTCCTGCGGCACCATCTACCATACAACAGCCGATTCCGTATTGCATTGGCCATGGACTATGAGCTCGCCCCCATCTGAGCATCCATTTCAATGGCGGTACATTCTGCAACCATCTGAGAAACGCTGGAGCAACTCGACCCAATCCATTCCTGAATAGATCGAAGAAGTACCACATGAAGTACTTGCCAATTTTGAGTATGAATGGTAGCCAGTAAGCGAAAATCTTTCCGGGATTGGAAATCTCTTTTTTATCCCACTTGAGCTTAGCAGCTCTGATTCGTGCCAATCGCTTCTTTCCAAAATATTGGTAGGCGTAATTAGCAAACCAGATTCCAGTTGAGTGAGCATGTCCACCATGACGGCGAGCAAGAGTAAAAATAACAAAGCTCTGTGACCATGAGAGCATGTAGAACATCCTACGCTCATCTTCTAGAAAATAGCCCATCATGGTAACTCCTGTCTTAGAGTTGACATAGCCATCAATACCTGCTTGAGCTGATGATTGCTCAAACTGGAAATCATCAAGGACAGCCGCCAGATTTTCGAGAGGAGCGAATGCCTGCCCGACAACTAGTGTTGGACCTCTCTTTTTGATCTTCATTGGGTAATATCGGTCATGCCACTCATGTTCAGCCACTTCGTCATCATACACGACTCCTCTGTACATCTCCGTTGCATGACGAACAGCTTCAAGTCCCGCTTCGTTCTCTTCCTCATCACCCTCATAGACAACCATGATTGTACAATGATGTACTGGGAATGGAAACGGTTTGTCGCCCTCCCAGATTCTTTTCTTGAGGTCTGTATACTTCGCCTCTTCAAACTTGATAGTGAAAGGCAATGGACCCTCTTCGAGTATATGCTCTATTGCAAGCATCATCTGATAGTTTTCCCCAAAACTGGATACTATCACTTTCATTGGTGTAAGCATCTTGATCTTTAGAGTGACTTTGGTGATGATACCAAGAATCCCTTCAGTGTCACAAAACAGATCGGTATCACTGGTCTTGACTATCTTACCATTAGGAAGGACAACTTCAAGCTTCTCAACATTTTCATTGATGGTGCCATATTTGAGTGATCCAATTCCATCACCACCCTGTGCAACCCATCCACCTATAGTAGCTGAGAGACCTGATGAGGGATAACAGCGAATGTCGAGCCCTTGACGATTCAGCTCAAATTGAAGATTGGCCCAGGATATTCCTGGTTCCACAGTGACAGTCAGATTCTCTCGGTCGACTTCCAGTATATTATCCATACGACGCATGTCGACTACAATGCCACCCTTTCTAGGAATTGCTCCACCATAACCTGATGTTCCTGCAGCTCGAGGAACGAGTGGGACTTTCTCCTTCTGAGCAAACTTGTAGAGATCACTGATCTCCTCCGGAGAAAGAGGTTGGACAATCGCATCAGGAGTCGTGTTCATGAGCCAACCTACTTGCTTGGGCAATGATCCAACATCAAGTGCTGAAAGAACCAGCTCGTGCTTTTCCGTTAGCAGGCGGTCACCAAATATCTCAGCAAGTTTTTCATTCTGCTTTTGCTTCAGGACCATGAGGGCACTCTCCAGCTCATGAACAGAGCTGCTGACTGACGAAGGCGTGGAACAGCCCCTGCATAAAAACCTAGCGAGCGGTTGGAGTGTCTCAATTTTTTGATTAACATCGTGTTTTCTAATTACAAACTACTTGCCCTGTAGGATGTGGAAAGATTTTAAGGTGGCTTGATACGGTCCTCCTCTGTCTGTCACAAGGTGCGGAGACCAAAAACAATGGACTTCCCAGTACTGAACGAACACGACCTCCAAGAATACGCATTTACTTGTGCGCAATGTAGTTTTTGCCAAGTTGGACATGGTGCCTGTCCCACCTACAAAGTGAAACGAAGGGACAGTTATTCTGGCAAGGGAAAAATGATGTTGACTCGCGCCCTTATGCAAGGAAGACTCAGAGCATCCGAAGGTCTACAGGGTCTTTGTGACGCTATATTTGGTTGCACATTATGTGGTGGCTGTGAGGAAATATGTCAGGTTGATATCCCATTTGTGAAGATCTACCAAGTTATGAGGTCGGACTTCATGAAACGTGGAATGTGGCCCGAGCAGCTTCAGATGGCAAAAGACACTCTGTTGAAGAGTTTCAACATTCAAGGTCAAGCCCAGATGGATCGAATAGAGGGATGGTCATACTGGACTCCCAATGAAGATGATCTTCTGGATAAACAAGGAGCTCCAGCAAAGACTGCCTTCTTCTTTGGTTGTGCCTCTTCTTTCAGAGGGGTTTCAATCCAGGCCACAATTGCTACAACGCTCATTTTGGATAAGATTGGTGAGTCCTACACTGTTCTCGGAGAAGAGGAATACTGTTGCGGTGCACCTCTAATTATGACTGGTGATTTTGAAGGTGCAAGAGCGCTAGCTGAGCACAACATCGAAGCGTACAAGAAACTTGGTGTGGAACGGATTTTTACCAACTGTCCCGGTTGTTACAAAATGTGGTCTCATGAGTACCATGAATTTTTGGGAATTGATCATGGCTTCGAGATTCTATACGGTGCTCAATACTTTGCAGACTTAATTGATAAAGGAAAACTCACAGGTTTGAACAAGCCCTTGGATCTAACCGTGACTTTTCATGATGGCTGTGATGCAGGTCGAAATGCTGGGTTCTATGAAGAACCAAGGAAAGTCTTGGAACATCTGCCAGGTGTTACCTTTGAGGAACTTCCACATAACAAGGCTAACTGTTATTGTTGCGGCTCTGGCGGCGTTCTTCGAGCAGTAGATGCAGACTTTGCGCTTCAAATCAACAAACTCAAGGTTAAGGACATTGAAGCGACAAATGCAGATGTGGTTGCATCAGCTTGTCCCTCATGTGTAGATTTTATGCATGACCAATTACCACAAGCTGGCTCCAGTAAGACAGTGAAGGATCTTGCAGTCCTTGTTGCAGAGTCAATGGGACTCACTTGGGATGGACTTGACGAGATTTACTGAGATGCAGCTGTGGCTGCCGCCTTAACTTGTTTCTCAGTCTGAATATAGAACAAGAGAGTGATTACTAGGCATATCGAGCCCCACACAAGAATGTAGAGTGGTTCTTGCCCGAAACCTATCAGAATGTAGGACAGAGAGAGGAACAATCCAGTAAATAGATGGTTGAAGACTGTTGAAGCATATGAAGGCATTAATGGCATTGATTTGTCATAATGAACTAGAACATGTCGAGATCCCATCACTGCTGCAGGAATAGTTGCAAGACCAAGTATAGTATACCAATTCGTCAGATTGAAAATAATGGGGACTATGATTGAGAGATAAGTGGCTATCATCAATACAACATATCCCTTTGATGCCCGATGTCTGCCAAGCCTTACAACAATTGTAAGTTTTCCAACAGCCTTGTCTGCGTCATGATCAGGAAACTCGTTGATGTAAAGTACTGCAGTTATGAGTATAGCAATGGGGATTGATGGAAACACTGCTTCCCAAGCAAGGACCTGTGTCTGTACAAAGTAGGCTCCTAGCGTCATTAAGACACCAAAGTTGAGGCCAATGAAGACCTCGCCATATCCACGACTAACGAATCTGAATGGTGGTGCTGTATAAAAGAATCCAGAACCAACACCAATTATCCCGAGTATGAGTACCTCCCATCCCCTTGTGTATGCTAGATAGAAACCTATACCTCCACCCAAGACAAAGAACACCATTGCTTCAATAAAGACCTCACGGGGAGTCATCCATCCTCTTTGAATCATGCGACTACCCCCAGTGAATGGACGGACATACTCCACATTGATATCATCAGTTCCACTCTTGTGGTCATAGTAGTCATTAGCAATGTTGGAGCCTATGTGAACGAAAATCCCAGCGAGTAGGGTCAGAATGAAGATGTCCAGAAGAAAGATGCCTGAGGAAGCCCAAGCGACACAAGTTCCCAAGATTACAGGGGTTATCGCAGCAGTGAGAAATGGTGCACGCATTTCGGCCAACCAAACACGAACTCTTGATGGCTTGGGTATTTCAGCTTCGTTGTTTTCCTGAGTCATTGATAACTCCTCGCGTCATGGGGCAGTTTCCTATTTGTAAAAAGACTTCCTTATTGCTGAAATACATAGACAGGTTTGGAAATAAAGACAATTGCTTTAAGGTGGTTTCAAGCTGAAACATACGCTAGGAGATTCATCAGATGTCGGAGAAACCTTTCGAAAGCCATGTTGATAAACGCATGGAGGACAAAATGGATGAATCTCAAGCTGTTAGTGATATTCTGGAGAACAAGGAGCTTGGACACAGAATTGATTTGATAAACCAAGCTATCAGAAGTCAACTGCTGGACGATGATGGTGAACCTCCTATTCTCTACGAAACCACAAGGCACTTGATTTTAGCTGGGGGTAAACGAATACGGTCTTTACTTCTTATTCTCTGTTCTGAAGCTGTCGGAGGTGATATTAAAGAAGCACTTCCATATGCTGTCGCGACGGAATTTATTCAAACAGCAAGTCTCATACACGACGATATCATTGATGAAGATGCATTAAGAAGAGGTGTAAAGACCACACATGAGAAGTATGGGAGAAAGATGGCTATAATTGCTGGAGACCTTTTGGTGGCAAAAGCGATAAAGATGATTGGTGAAAAGTCAACTCCTGATCTTCTAACTTATGTTGCCACTGGAGCAATCAAAATGTGTGAGGGTGAGGCAGCAGATCTTCTGATGAGCACAAATGGCAGAAAAGAGGTGTATACGAAGAAACATTACCTTGACATTGTCAGGATGAAGACAGTTTCATTTATGACATCCGCTGCCAAGGTAGGTGCTACAATAGGTGGAGCAAGTCCTAAGCAATTTGAAGCGCTTATTACATTTGCAGAAAATCTCGGTTTTGCTTTCCAGATTCGAGATGACATATTGGATGTTATAGCAACACAGAATGGGACAGGAAAATCAGTTCTATCGGACCTCAAGGGTAGTCGATGTAATTTCCTATTGGCTCACTCTCTAGAGGAGAGTACTGAAGAGAAACGAAACAGATGCATCAAGTTGTTAGACAACGGTGAACTATATTATGCATTACAACTGATAGATGAAACTCATGCAGTCAAATATGCTACTCTTACAACGCAGCAGTACATTGACAATGCTAAGGATTCAATTCGCAATCAAGGATTTGAGAATGAAGAGACTCTAGGATTTCTAGCTGACTTTATAGTGCAACGACTCTATTGATTTCTAGAAAAAACGGTTGAGCACCCTCACGAGTGTTTTTGATGCAAAATCAACTAATGGTGGTAACCTGCATCTGATCAAAGGTTCTAAAAATCGTACTCCGGCAAGTCTCATGCAGATATCTGTTACAGCATCCGAGTGCATGACTTTGTCTGCTATTCGAAGAACCCTCAAGGCTGTATCAAGTTCATTGCCAAACTCTGCACGCCAAGTTTCCTCATAATTTGAGAGGGGCACTCCTGCCTTTAGATAATTTGAAGCAGTTTCACCAGCTATGATACCTCCGCAGAGTGCTGTGGGAATCCCTCCCCCATTGGAAGCCATTACGTGTCCTGCAGCATCACCCACAAGAAGTACATTTTGTGACCAAGTTCTATCAAGTGAACCACCGACAGGAATGATTGCTCCGACTCTGCTGAGAATGTTCGCATTCCTCAACTTTGGTGCAAGGTACGGATTACGAAAGACAAACCGTTCGAGATATTTCCGAAGAGGTGTGTTATCGTGAGCAAGTTCTCTTCTCATCCCGAATCCTACATTGACCTTTCCATCCCCTTTTGGGATGACCCAAGCATATCCGCCGGGTGCAACACTTCCAAAATGCATCTCAACCACAGTAGGGTCGACATCTGAATTTTCCATTACATATTGCATTGAAGGGCTAAGGTCTGAATCATGGTGTATATACTGAGGTCCTAATGATTGCGCAACTTTTGAGTGAGACCCGTCCGCTCCAATCACAATTTTTGCAGACACATCACTTTGGAAACCTGATGACTTTAGAATTAGCTTATTCCTACTTGTTCGATGTACAAGCTTGGTTGTTAATCGGACTTCAGCACCTGCATCCTTCGCGTTGTTTGCCAGATACTTATCAAAAGCAGCTCTCTCAACAATATTGGCTTGAAATGGAAACTCGAAGGATTGACCATGGGGAGATATGAGTCGAATTGACGAAGTCTTGTTTGTTATGAATCGTTCAGGAACCTGAACAGCCGTTGGCATCAACTTCGAGGAAGGGAAGAGATTCATGACCTCGGTTGGTGTTGGAATCAACTCCCCGCATTGAACAGGAAGCCCCACAGATTTTCTTCGATCAATTACAAGAGTTCTGAAACCCTTTTTCGCAGCAACCCTTGCAGTCATAGAACCAGCTGGTCCTGATCCAACCACTGCTACATCAAAGGGCTGCGACATTCCATCACTTTCCTGATAACTAGAATATGTAGCAAAGCCCTGAGGTATAAACCCTTCTCGATTTGAGAAAAAGAGGGAGTTGGTCGAGCTGTTAACCCGACCAATATGAACTCCTAGTTTCCATTAATCATTACTTCTTGCTCTTCAGCTATCTCATTTTCATCCACATAGAGATGTCTTTCCTTTCTCTTCATCGCTCTCCAGAGTGATTGTGCTTCCATACTAAATATTGGTAGGATTGCAGAAACCATGAGGAAAGCTCCAATCCAAACAAAGGAAATGAGAGGAAGTATCTTGGTGTGGATTGTGACCTGCCAGACATTAGGCAAGACTTCACCAAAAGCAGTCACAGCAACAAATACATCTCGAAAGGCATTCGAATCCAGATATACTTGATGACTTACCATGCCCCAATCTGGATGCCCAGTGACCGTAGCGTAACCTATTGCTGTTATCATGAAGCCAGAAGTCGTATTCTGAAGGACATTGATAGTCACTATAACATTGAAGTCCGTAGGATTATTGAGGTATTCTATATTGATGTCAGCTACCCTAATGTAGACTCCAGGCGCAACCTCGTTGATAGAAAGATTCACGTATCCGGCATTGGATTCGTATACTACATTCTCACTCATGAAGACGCCTAATAGAAGTATAATCAATCCAAGATGAAGCATTAACCGACCTACTTGACGTGTGCTGCCAATTTTCTCCTTTCCAACCATCTGAAGAATAAATGCAATGATAAGAAATCCAATTGCCGCAGCTGCTGGAACAATGAGGAAATTAGCTGGCCAATAATTAGTTGGCAAAGGTCCTTGTCCACCAAAGACTGATAGCGCGGCTAATACAGCACCTATTCCAAAAACAATGATTAGGAGAAATCCACGACGACGATGATTTAGATAACTCGTCTTCATGCAGTAAAAAGAAGACGCAATGAGAAAGGCACAAGCTCAGTAGAATCCAATTCTGAAGAATTCTATACCGATTCCTATCATGTTGTCATCGAGACTTGCTGGATCGAATATTGCTATACCAAGATTGTATGATGCTGGAAGCGCAACTCCGATAGTGGAGGTTGCAGCAACAATAAGTAAACCAATGAGTGCAATCTTGATTGAGAATAATCTGATATTTGATGTGTCAAAGAACCCAGGGCCATCAGATTCTTCTTCATCACTCATATCCTTGAAACCAGAATAGATTGCAAAAGAGATTCCCATTACAAGATTGATGAGTAGTGTAGCTAGCATTGACCAACTAACATTACTCAATCCAAAACCATGAACTGATGATAGTACTCCACTCCTTGTGGTCCAAGTGGCAAAAATTACAGTGATATAAGCCATAACAAGGAATGAATCACGTATTATGTCATTCTTACTTAGTGTTGGTTTCGCATGATAGTAGGCTGTTATTAGCAACCAAGGAATAAGAGAAGTTGTTTCTACAGGATCCCAAGCCCAATAACCTCCCCAACCAAGGACTAAGTACGCCCAATAGCCTCCAATAGCTATACCAGCGGATAGCATTATCCAAGCTGCTACTGTAGTCAGGCGTGTGTACGCGTTTACCACCGGGATAGGATCCTGATTACGTTCCTCAGACCGCATGGTGAATCCAGCAAGCAGCACTGAAAATGGTACGAGTGTCAGTGCGTAACCAATGAAGATGATTGGTGGATGGATAACATTCCAAATAGTTGAAAGTAATGGATTCAAACCTAGACCATTAGTTCGCATTATTTCTGTGGTGATTCTGAATGGATCCGCAAACAAGGTATTTACTGCAATAAGAATTGACTCTAAGACCATGATTACTGCAGCTCTATAGACAAGCTTGTCATCCTCATATCCCCGAGATACAACTCGGAAACCAAAATATAATCCAAATGATAAAAAGGTCCAAAAAACAAGAGAACCAGACTGTCCGGCCCAGAGGGCAGATATCTTCAACAATAAATCTGCACCAACTTCAGTTGTTTGATACACATAATCATACTGAAACTGATTACTAAAGATCAAAAAACCAAGCCAAATTATCGCTCCAAGTGAAAGCAGAAAACTGACTGCAGAAGCAATGAATGAGTAGTTTTCATATTCCTTTATTCTTGGTCCCAGTATTAGAATAATGGCATCAAGTATGCCAAGGACTACAAGTGCAATCAAAAGAATTGTACCAATATCCATCTCTAGTTTCTCCTATGTTTGTTTAATCTCTCCGCCTAGGCCCTCGACTTCTTGCACGTTTACGTGCGGCTTTCTTCCCCTCACGTTGCGCTTCTCCACGATTTCTCTTTTGCATCCTTGTATAAGCATAGCCTACACCTGGTGCAGCTATTAACCCTGCAGTCGCAACTATCTGGAAAACAGTAAACGGTGTGATATTGAATTCAGGACCAAGTACTGTTAGACTATAATACCTGCTCTCACCAATATTGCCAGATTCATCCATAACGAGACCGAAAAATGAAATTTGGTCTCCAGCGTTGAATTGTCCTAGTATGTATCGCCAGATTATTCTGTCATTTTCAACTGCTATTGGCGTCATATTTACTGCAGTATATACACCTGCATTCAAGCTCCACCTAAGCTCACAATAGTTAGTGTGGCTATGAATGGGAAATTCAAATGTTTCAAAATCAATTACAATATTATCACCAATCCTTATTGTGCCACTTGGAAAGATAGCATGAAGTTGAGCAGTTGGAGGAAATGTATCTGTACGTACAATGAAGTAGTAAGACCCAGCTATGAAAACTCGACCTGTTGTGTCATTAGCCACAACATCGAAATTCACCTCAGTGCTGTCTTCAAAATTACTCAGTGAATTGTTGAACCTTCCTCCAACCTGAGGATTGGCTAACAATGGAAGAATCCCTTGTGTTTCATTGCCTTCAAGATTCACAGTATAATTGACATATACATAATCAATACCGTCATCATCTAATACTGTAGCTGCGAAATAAACGATGTCTTCAGGACGCGGATTTGTGGGAGAAATCCTCACTTGAGTTACTATAGGTAGGCCGTAACTCCATGCACGCTCCAGACCAATTATTGCTTGACCTTGTACTGATGTATAATGAATTTTCCACTCGTCGCTGAGTACAACCCACTCTTGGTTACCATTACTCATAAAGCCCTCAGAAACAAAATCCCATAGTTTCCAAAG
>PJET01000164.1 GCA_002825515.1 Candidatus Thorarchaeota archaeon MP11T_1
GGAACCCGATAGTTTAGCTCTATCAGAATCAATAATCCAGATTGTATTAGCATTTGATTCAGTCACAGTACAATTGTATATCACAACATCAGGACATAGATGTGCATATATCCCATAAGTGTGCCAGGTGATGAATGTGCTCTCAACTCGAGCATGACTAGCATTGTAAAAATAAATGCCAGGGTCCGAAGGACCAGTCGTCGAATTCAGAAAGCAGTTACGGATGACAAAATGCACAGACACATGTGTGATCTCGATGCACATCAAATCGTCTGTTATATTGTATCCCTCGATTATATATGGGGTATCCGAGCTGCCATCTCCATCCCAGTTTTCAATAGACGCCTGATACGCGAAATCTGTATTATTTCTAATCACGATTCTAGCATGCTCAACATATGAGAGTTCATAGGCTAAATTTACGTTTAGTTTTGAATGATGATCATCTCCTGAATATCCATCTGGAGTAGCCAAGGATAACAGAAGGATGATACCAAAAAGAAATAGCACTTTGTCTAACTTCATCTGGATCCATCCTAACAACGCTGTAGCGCAGATTGAATCAAAATGGTTTATAATTTTCTAGTAGACTCATTATCATCATTAATCTAGGGACAGCGACATCTTATGGAGCCGATGATGAAGACGATAATCGCGCTTCTCACATATTTCTGCGAGTTTTGTATCGTCTGTGAAAGTCAGTCGGCAATAGTCATGTTCCGGAAGTTTGAACTCCATCAGTCCAGATAGAAAATCATCAAAGCACTCGATGCTAGTAATCTCAAAAGGGAAGCATCCTGGAAATCCTGGTGTGAATCGACAAACGCCTGCGATGTTTCCATTGAGACCTTTCAAGGTCAGCACCAGATGCTCGTCATAGGTCAAAAACCTCCTTATCTGCTCTGGTGGGAGTGACGGGAACATACTCCCTACAGAATCGATTTCTTCCTCCTGAATCTCTTGGCATATGTACTTTTTCTGAGGCTCAATAGAAGCATATGGGACATAATAGGACCATGTAGTTCCGAATCGTTTGAATCCATATTTCTTGTAGAGGCTTTGAGCTGATTTATTGAAGTCCTGTGTGTAGAGATGTACTTCCCTTATTCCGCCTTGCTCACGAAACCAATCTATTGCATACTCCATGAGCATTGAACCATATCCCCTTCCCTGATGAGACTTGGAAACTCCAATCCGTCCTAGATGGGCTTCATCCTCACCAAAGCGTGCAACGATTAGATTGCCAATAATCCGACCATCTAGAATGAGTGCAAAGGCACCATCGCGCTCGATTCGTTTTTTAAACCAGTCTTCCTCAACAGCATCGTCTGGAAAAAGATCCTTATCCATTACTTGGAATTCATCCCAGTCTTCAGCTTTCAAAGGTCTAATGTCCGGCATGTTTTTTCACATCACAGAATAAGAACTCACATTTGTATAAGAAAAGTTATGGTCAAGTCTGATTGTCCTCGTGTAATCCGATTCTATTATAACCAACAACGATAATCCAATGGATCATGAGCGACGAACTCAAGATCGACCAGGCAAAGACTTCAGATTATTCAGCTATAGTAGTTCTGTTGCAGGAAACACAGCTTCCTCCTGATGGCATCGAGGCGCACCTAGAAAATTTCCTTATAATCCGAAAACCAGAAGCCACTGCTAAATCAGAGAAAATCGTGGGTTCGGTCGGACTGGAGATTTATGGAAAATCCGCCCTACTTAGATCACTCGCTGTACATCCTAACTTCCAAGGACAAGGATTAGGAACACGGCTAGTGAACAAAATAATTGATTTTGCAAAAGTTAGGGGAATAACTCGGCTTTTTCTATTGACAGACACAGCTGAGGAATACTTCAAGAAGAAGGAATTCGTAATTGTTTCGCGCGATCAAGTTCCTGAGGATATGTTACAATCAATTGAGTTTACCACTCTATGTACAAGCGCTCCCTCAATGATGCGTGATATACAATTAATTCAATCGTCTTGAGTCTTAAGACATTTCGAAAGGATAACATCTGGAGCAGATGAGATACAATACAGACGCTCTTTGACCACAATTACGCATGACAACGGCATTTCACTATATCAATAAAAGAGTATACTGGATTATCCATAGTTGGTTAATAAGAAGAGTCTATCGAAATACAAGAAGGTCGCAAAACACTGTTTTAGCATAGTGTTCTTGACCTGAAACAGAATAAAGAAAGAGGTAAATCGAAATCCATATGAACACAGAGAAAACGATGGATAAGGTAGTTAATTCAGACAAGTGGATGCACAAAGGCGGCAGTATATCTGCACTTGTAGTATTTGTAGGGTATTTCATTATCATTGCTTTATATGTTGTAGCATTTCCACCGAGCGGTACCGAGGAGAAACTCATTTTCTTCGCTGAGCATGCGACCGAGTGGTGGTCTATAATCGGTATCTCCGTCCTAACGAACTTTCTCCGCATACTTGTCTTTTTCTCGCTCTACCTTGCGTTGAAAGGAATTAACCGAAACGCGGCGCTAATAGCACTCGCATTCGAGGTGCTGTTCGTTGTCCTAGAATGCGCAACTAGCTATGGGACATTGTACCCTGCGCTCATGAATCTCAGCAACCAATACGCAATAGCTACCAGCGATGCCCAACGGGCAATCTACGTCATAGCTGCAACTTATATAGATGCGGCGCTAGAGTCCGGCTTTTTAGGAATCTATGCAGTGCTCCTCCCCGCCATCAGCTCTATTACAATCAGCTTTGTGATGTTAAAGGGAATCTTCAATAAAGCTACAGCTTACTTGGGCTTGGTTTCGGGCATCCTCGCTATCGTTTCAGTTGTGGGTGCCTATTTTATCAGCGCTCTGAGTAATGTTGTAATCATTGCGTCCACTATATCTATGATCTGGTTTTTGTTTGTTGGCTACCGATTATACAGACTAGGTCAGGGAGCGGAATAGGGGTAGATACATTCTTTGGTATAAGTCAGGAAGGGATGTTGACAAAGGTAGTATATTCAACGTGTTCAGTGGGCCTCTAGAAAATTCACAAATTACTGGGGAATGCCCATTGAACCTAGAATGTACTGTTTGCAAACTGGAGGATCTTCCAAAAGCTGTTCTAATATTTAGAGAGGTCATGTTTGCATACTCTGATGACCGATTCATGCCAGATGGAGTGTTAGACCCAAAAAAGATTGATCCAATTCTTCTAACTCAACCTTACAATCATTACTAGACAATTGGTGAAATCGTGGGCGATGCATTTGCCATTGGAAAACAAATCAAAGTATAATCTATTCATCCTTGTCTTGAATTTTCTGAGGTTTGGGGTTTTAAGAAGAAAACCCCAATTTTTTGTCTATTTTCGTTTCTTCAAGAATGTCACTACTACAACTATCAGAATAACTGTACCCCCACCAGCAGCAACAAGCAGCATTATTGTCGCATCACGCCAGAATGGAACTGCAAGCACGGTAACTGTGATAATAGCAGACCTTGTATTTCCGAATGTGTCCCAGACAGTCACATTCAGTGAATATTCCCCGGCTAAGAGTATAATCTCTGTAAAAATGCGTCCCGTAGAGTCAATCTGGAATACTGTATTATTCACTGCAAATCCGCCAATTCCTGATGGGTCTTCAGCGCTCAACTGATAGTTGAACGAATCTCCTTCAGTTATTTCCTGGTCAGTAGGAGTAGTAGTCCACACTGGAGGAGTCAAATCTATCACTTCTGCTATCGCTTTTTCGTTTGTCGAGTGACCTGAGATGTGGTATGCAACTACGGTGATCTCATTATCCCCTGCAGTCAATCCGTCAAGATTTGTTTCGATATTCCCACCATCCCACGCTTCACTATAGAGAAGAATATCATTTGTGTACACCTCATAATGTGATGGGTTCATCGCATATGCATTCCAAAACATTGTATTCCCAACTTCAGTTATTTCGTAAGAAATTGGCAATGCGGCTATCAAGTCAATACTCTTCTTCGGAAAGATATCATAGGCTCCAGGTTCAGCAAGAGCGGTTATGATATAATCACCTGAGCCTGAGTAATCCGACCAACAGTTACCGATGCTAACACTGTTATGCCAGTTGTTGTTGTTTCTACCAGATATATCCGCAGCATTCAGAAGTGAGTTCCAACCGATATCATTTCCATAAATCCAGCTAGGAGCACTATGTTGAATGAGAATACCAATTGAATTGTCGTATACGATATTGTTGGTGATGTTGGCTTGGTTGTTGATTGATATGTCAATACCGTTTTGGTGATTGTTATGAACAATGTTATTATCAACTACATAGTCCGATGTTCCTATTTCTCCCACGATGGTAATTCCATTAAAGGTATTATCAAAAATTTCATTGTTTAGAATAAGAGTCACACCAGAAACACTATATGAAATTCTAATACCATCCATCGTATTATTCCAGATTTTGTTGGCTTCTATCAACCAATTGGAACACACGCGCGTGTTGATACCGCATAATGGAAAAACTTGCCAACCATTGCCAAATATATTATTTCCAATGACATCAACATCGTGCGCATCATCAGCATAGATACCATGAAATGTATTGTTGTAGATTGAATTGCATTTTATTTCTGTCAAATTCGCCTTGTTTGTCAGAATAATTCCAGCTAAAGAATTATTCCAGATTCCATTTTCTTGAACAATGGTATATAATGAATCATCGATTACAATGCCACTCTGCGGGTACGAAAACGACCAAAAGCCATTGCTCCATAAATCATTGCCAGCAATGGAACAATTATTCGAAGACAGTAGATATAATCCAGAATCACTGTTATTCCACATTAAATTACCTTGAATATGAGCGTAATGTGAGTATCTTAACAAGAGTCCAGCGTATATATTATCATGAAATTTGTTATTGATTATTGTAGCATTATCTGAATACAGAAGGTGAACACCAGTCCTCCCCTCAGAATTGTTATATGCTTCATGGAAACTTATAGTGCTGTTATGTGTACCAGAAAATGCTATACCGGCACCACCATTATCATAGGTGCTACCGCCAGTCACATTTACGAAATATGATTCTGTTATGTAAATTCCTATATCACTACTAGCATGGACCTCTGTGTTCGAGATGGTTAGGAAATCGGTATAACGGGTTTGTATTCCATGGTTACCACCATAGAGTTCACAGTTATCAATTCGACAGTTATCCGATTGATAGACATTGATGGCTGCATTTGTGCACCCAAAAACCTTGCATCTTTCAATGTTGACCTGGGACTGAAAGTCAATATCGATGCCGACAGTCTTTCCAGTCACGGTTGTACCGCATATTTTTCCATGACTCACATTTGAGAGAAATATACCTGGACTGAAAATACCAGTTACTGAATCGAGATAACAATCCCGAATCACAAAGTAGAGTGTTATATCCTGAATCTGAATTCCAATATTATCAGAAGTAATGTTGTAGGCATCAATGAGGTATGGAGTTGACTCACTTCCATTGCCATCCCAATTTTCAGCCTCAGCTTGTTGAATGAAATGGCTATTGTTCCAAATATGAATTGATCCATGAACTTCATTTGAGAGATACATGTTTTCATTTATAGGAAAGGCTACGAAGCCTAGTTTTCCCTCATCGGATGTTGCTGCTATTGTGATTATTAAAATCCAAAAAAGAGCAAGCACCACGGCTGGCGTTGTCTGCTTCAATTACACACCCCATATACGCGATAGAATTCTCTCGATGTTTCTTGTTATTATTTCTTCGCATATTCTGACCATCAAATTGAATAGCAACTTTTGACCATGCCCGATATTCATCTTGTGCTCTGGATGAAGGATACTTGTTTCTTTCTCTCTTCTTCCCACTTCTTTCGTTCCGACCTGAGCTGGAATAAATCAACATCTTTGTAGATAATATCCTCTTCTCCTCTTGGGATACTCCTTTCAATGCGTTCTCTCTCAGGCGTGTAGATTAACGAACCACCAAATTCCGCAACATTGGCAAAGAAACAGTAGGCATAGATTGATCTCCTTGCATCATAGTGGGCGGCTTTGAAATCTTCCGTTACAGGAGTAAATGCAGGATTGATGACCAAATCCACAGGAGGGTCAGAATTCTTCAACTCAACTCTCAAATCCATATCAAGAAAATCACGGCAAATAGAAATCGCAATTCTCCCATATTCTGTATTGCAAATTATCGCTCTCTTGGAATCTTTTGCAGTTTCAATTCTTTCAATGAATCTTTTTCCTTCAATGTGGATAATCGCAGGGATATGTTTCTCTTGTTCCCAAAGAAAACCATCCGGTCCAAAAACTCTGCATATATTGCGCTTAGATTCTTGATCATGAAAAGAACCTGGAATGATGTACATATTGTGCTTCTTGGCTAGCTCTGTCAAATCTTTTTCAAATTGGGCATAGCTTAGATCGACTGTCATCTCTGGGAAGATTAGAATGTTGATTCCTTCGTTTTCAGCTTTCTCTACCATACTCTTCGTCTTTGCTCTAGTTAGTTCTACTGATTGCTCTCGAAGTCCAATGAGCCCATCCGTCTTCTCTTCATATAATTCGTTCAGAATGTCTCCTCCTTGCGAGAGGCCCATCTGCGCTATACCCACTCTAAACTTTGATTTTTCTGACTTATCTGTCCCCTCGAGCATATCCTTATGTACCAGCTTGTACTTTGGTTTTCTGGATTCCGTTGAGGATTCCATGCCAAGACTTTCCACTGTTTTTTGCACCATACGTTTTAGCAAGTCGTCTAAGTTTGTGAGGTCTACAAGCTCTTGCTTAGATGGTTTTATTTCCAGTATAGATTCCCATTTTTGCATTTCATTTTGGAGAGTCTGAATCTCTCGATCCACAATCTGGCTCAGCCTATGCAATTTCTTTTCATCAGCAAGAGATTTTGCTTTTGCTAACAGTTGCTGTGCTTTGTCAACCTCAAAATCAATTAGTGCTAGTTTTGATTGCAGCAAGTACGTCTCTACAACCAATGGATGTGAAGATTGTTCTAGCGCGACCGCTACAAGATGCTTTGTCAAATCATTCACTTTATTGAGCGTTTCACCTGCCCTAGTTGCTTTTAGCTCAATCAGTAGTAAATCACAGAGATGAATCATTGCGGCGATTGTTACAGTTTGATCAACGACATCTTCTTCTACTAGTTGTTCAAGTATTTCCTCAGCTTTTACTCTATCTCGGGTTCTTGGACTATCCTTTAGGATTAGTGCATTGCCTATCCTATATCTCTGATTTATGGCAATGTTATCTGATATTGCATCAGTATGCTCAAGTTTCGTAAGGTATTCTTTTGCAAGATTTAGATCATTGTTATCGAGAGCCAATTCTATGAGCTCGCTAAGAACTACTGCGATTAATCGAGTGTTTCCCATGGGTTCAGAAATTCCTAAACTGCGTTGATAGTATTCGAATGCGATTTCATGATTGCCCTTTCTTCTTTGAATATCACCTATATTTCCCAAGGCGAGGGCAATTCCCTCTTTAGCTCCCATGGCGTCATATATCAGTAAACTACGTTGGTAAAACTCCAATGCTGAATCAAGTTCACCCTTTATGCTATATACTTCACCTAAATTATGGAGGGCAAGAGCGAACTCTGGGCCAATACTAAGATTTTCTTGAATAGCCAGGCTCTTGCTATAGTATTCCGTAGCCTTGTCTAAATTACCCTTAAACCTATGAATGACACCGATGTTAATGAGCGACGATGCAATATCATGTTTACTGGCTATTCTCTCCTTGATTTCGAGACTCTGCTCATGATAGCTTAATGCCTCGTCTAACTCTCCTCTTGAAGAACTGATGTTTGCGAGATTGTTGAGTACTTTTGATATACCAATCTTATCATTAAGCTCTTCATATATTGCCATACTCTTTTGATAGCATTCTGTTGCTTTATCGAGGTCTCCCTTTGTCCAATAAACTAGTCCAAGGTTATTGTAGGCAACTGACACACCTGCTTTGTCTCCAAGAGACTCTCTTATCCTTAAGCTCTCTTTATGAGATTCCATTGCCTCTTCCATATCTCCCTTGTACCACTGAAGAACACCCGCTTGTGATAGGAGCCTTCCTTTTCGAGCTTGAAACTCCTTTACTTCTTTTTCCCTCTGTTTCAATCCCTCAGTTGCCAATAGACCTTCAGCTTCTTCTACAGCTTCAAGTCCTTCTACTAATTTTCCTGTTCGCCACGAAATCTCTGCTTTGAGAATTAGGATGTCCAAAGTCATCAGGGGGTCTTTCAATTCTTTATTTGCTACCAATGCATCAATAATCTCAAGCGACTGCTCATATTCTCCCTTCCTACAGAGGGTTGTTGCACGAGACAGTTTTTCCTGAGGAGTGTCAGTCACAATCTCTCATCCTGACAATTTTTGGAAGGCCATGATGTCCTCCCGCAACGACGCTTTAATTACATACGCTTCAACAGTCTAAAAGGATTTCCAGAAGGATACGTGGAGGTAAATGCTTAAATCAAGTTGTTACAATTGGACTGATTACAACAATGCGAGGAATAATGACATACCAGTATTGGATCCACATTAATAGTGGAAACTAGTACAATGTCCTCTTCCTCGTGATGCTTCATTTTCTCTGTGTTGTCCTCTCGGGGGAGAGGACTGGGTATCTGGATGTCTTATCCTCTTGGAGGTAAAAAAAATGTCAGGTAATATATCTCGAAAAAGGAAACAGAAAGTAATGCGTCAGCGTAGCAAGGAAGAAATCAAATGGTACACCAAGTTCTTTGCAGATATTATCGAAGATCGTTATGAGCGAACAATGTTTCCGGATTCGGAATATAACACTTTGACATCAGAACAGATTTTTCGTTTGACTATGGGTCCAGGCATACGTAGGATATCAAACCCATAAGAAAGACCAGAGGGTCTCTAAAGACCCTCATCCCGTATATTTCATTCATCTTCGTCTAAGGAAGACGATTGCTAGCACAATGACAGCTACAGCAACTCCGCCTCCAACGGCAATCAGTATCCAATCGATTGGTGGTGGTGGTGTATGTGAAGGAATTAGTATATCCCAGTCATCATCAACAAGAAGGTTATCGATTGCGGCACCAGTAGCATTATTGCAAAGGAACTGCAGATAAGTAGAACTTGTGACATGATCGCTGGTAAAGTTAGCTTCGAGAGTTTCATTGAACCAGACATAGAATCGACCATCACTATTCCTGCTCACATCAATATGGTGCCATCCTTGTAGTGGATCGATAAGGATATTTTTTTGAACTGACCAACTAGATCCCACCATTGACCAGACAATGAACTTATCAGCGTCTAGGTAAGCTCCAACAGATACAAACGATGCGTTTCCAAATTCGAGAAAACTAGATCCATTGGACAGGAACTCGACATAGATATTTCCCTCACCATCGTCATCGTCTGGAACAAACATATCGAAGCTCCAAGTTCCAACATCCGTATCACTGTCATGTCTAGCAATGTTGACATCATCATCAAGTGCCACCAACATACCAGATGCAGATGAGAAGTTGCCTTCTGTCGGGACTGGATATCCATCATATATGTATCCGAATATCGTCCAATCTTCTAGCGGACCTTCAAAGTCCTCACTCCAGACCTCAGCAGCATTAGTTGTGGTTGTGTATGTTGAAATACAAAGTACTACCATCGCCAATCCTGCAATCAGTTGTATACGTCTTGTTTTCATTCAATTACCCTCCTTTGTCCACGCGACAAAGAATTGAGCAGATTGTTTTCATCTGCTCGAATATCTCTCTTTCTTTAGTTGGTATATGCACAGAAACTAGATGGACATCCTACAATAAGAAAGAAAGAACAGAGGGTCCCGAGAGACCCTCAACGCTTTTGTTTTGCTCACCTACGTCGAAGAATGACGATTGCTATT